>SLMJ01000014.1 GCA_007133615.1 Thermomicrobiaceae bacterium
ACTGTTCCGTGTCGATCGGCCAGCACCTGAATCTCGACGTGTCGCGGGGACTCCAGATATCGTTCAATGAAGACTCGATCGTCCCCGAAATAGCGCTCTGCCTCACCGGTTGCCCCGGAAATCGCATCATCCAGTAACGAGGAATCGGTCGCCACTCGAAATCCCCGGCCACCACCACCAGCAGCGGCCTTGAGGGCGACCGGATACCCAATCCGTTCGGCGATGCCGGCAACGTCCGACGCTTCAACGGCTCCGTCGCTTCCGGGAACCAGTGGGACCTCGGCCTTTTGCGCCAGCTCACGGGCCCTGATCTTGTCGCCCATCACCGAGATAGCATCCGGGCCAGGGCCGATGAAGGTCACTCCGGCTGCTTCGCACCGGCGAGAGAACTCGGCGTTCTCAGCCAGAAATCCGTACCCGGGATGAACGGCATCCGCGCCAGATTCACGGGCGATCGCCAGGATTGCATCGATATCGAGGTACGGAATCGGGGAATCTGAGTCGATCCGGTACGCTTCGTCGCCATAGCGGACGTGCGGGGCATCCTGCTCATCGCCACCGTAGATCCCGATAGACGTGAGCCCCAGATCTCGGCATGCCCTCATGATCCGCAGGGCGATTTCACCACGATTCGCGACCAGAATTCTCGATATCACCGTTTCGTGCTCCCATCCCGCCGCGCGGTTTCGCGATCTCGCTATCGCCGGGGACGTGCCCAGCCCCGGACCTGTGCTGGCCAGTTTCGCACGCGTAACCCTTCGTGCCGGGCAATTTCCTGCCACTCCGAACGGGCGATCGAGTCGGACTGCTCGTCATGCTTCGATTCAAGCATCCGTAGCGCCTGCAGTATTGCTAGCAGTTCGTCATCGGTCGGATCGGGCGAAACCGACAGCCGCAACGGTTCATGAGCCTGTTCGTCGTTCTCTTGCTCGCTCACAGCGGAATGTTCCCATGCTTGCGTTGCGGGGCATCAACCCGCTTCGATCGAGCTGTCTGCAACGCGTTGATCAGCCACGGACGCGTATGACTCGGCTGGATGACGCTGTCAACGTATCCGCGCGATGCCACCTGATACGGGTTCGCAAATTCCCGTTCGTACTCTGCGACGAGTTCCTTGCGTCGCTGTTCCGGGTCCTCTGCCTCGGCGATCTCACGCCGATTGATCACACCTACCGCGGCATCCGGCCCCATAACCGCGACCTCGGCTGTCGGCCAGGCCACGCTGAAATCAGACCGCAACGCTTTGGAACACATCACCACGTACGCACCGCCGTATGCCTTGCGCGTGATGACCGTGACCTTCGGAACCGTAGCCTCACAGTATGCATACAGCAGCTTCGATCCGTGCCGGATGATACCGCCGTACTCCTGGCTCGTACCCGGCAGGAAGCCCGGAACGTCAACAAACGTTACCAGCGGGATGTTGAATGCATCACAGAACCGAACGAAGCGGGCCGCCTTGCTGGAGGCATCGATGTCCAGCGTCCCGGCCAGAACCTTCGGCTGATTCGCCACGACACCAACTGCATGGCCATCCAGCCGGGCAAATCCGGTCACGATGTTTCGTGCCCAGAGCGGCTGGGTTTCGAAGAATTCGCCGTCGTCCACAATCCTCCGGATCACATCCAGGGTGTCATAGGGACGGGTCGAGTCAGAGGGCACCAGTGTGTCCAGTTCGGGATCTTCTCGATCAGGTGTGTCTTCCGGTTCATACCACGGCGCCGGTTCCAGATTGTTCGATGGAATATGGCTCATCAGCACCCGGACATTCTGAAAGAGGTCTTCCTCATCTTCGGCAGCAATATGCGCCACTCCGCTGACGCCAGTATGCGTCTCGGCGCCACCGAGTTCTTCGTGGGTAACGTCTTCACCGGTAACCGTCTTGATCACATCCGGCCCTGTGATAAACATCTGCGAGATGCCCTTGACCATCACGATGAAATCCGTCATCGCAGGAGAATAGACCGCTCCACCAGCGCACGGACCGGCAATCACCGAGATCTGGGGAACGACGCCAGATGCCTGCACGTTCCGGTAGAACACTTCGCCGTAGCCCGCCAGACCTTCGACACCCTCCTGAATTCGGGCACCGGCCGAATCGTTGATCCCGATGATCGGGCATCCGATCTTCAATGCAAGGTCCATGACCTTGACCATTTTCTCGGCGAACGCCTCTCCCAGGCTACCGCCAAAGATCGAAAAATCCTGTGAGAAGACCGCGACCGTTCGGCCACCAATCGTTCCGTGACCAGTGATGACGCCATCTCCGTACGGACGATTTTTGTCCATGCCGAACAGCGTCGATCGATGGCGAACGAAGGCATCCAGCTCGACGAACGATCCCGGATCGAGAAGCTGTTCGATCCGTTCCCGTGCAGTCAGCTTGCCGCGTGCGTGTTGGCGTTCGACCGCGTTGGATTCCTGCTCGGCAATCGCCTCGTGGATCGCGTCAAGCCGTTGCTGCTTGATATCTGTATCGTCGGTCATTCGAGTCCGTTTCCGATCACTTCTTCGGACTAAAAGGTGCGGCCCGTTAGACCGTCGGGCGATACCGTCCCCAGAGTCCTCGCAGGCGCCCGCAGATGTCGCCGATCGTTGCGCCGGTCTGCAGCGCATCCTTCATGACAGGCAGCAGATTATCGCCACCGTTGGCTGTTGCTTCGACACGGTCGAGCGCTGCTTCAACTTGCGCGTTATCACGACGTTCCCGATAGTCTTCGACGCGAGCGATCTGCCGGGAGACGGCGTCATCATCGATTCGATGCAACTGGATCGGAGCATCTTCGTCTTCGGATTGATACCGATTCACGCCGATTACCACCCGCTCACCGCTCTGTAGTTTCTGCTCCCAGGCATAGGCGCTATCGGCAATCTGGTCCTGCACGTACCCGCGCTCGACCGCGACCACCGCGCCGCCCTGGTCTTCAACCTCGTGAATGATCTCCCAGGCGGCTTCCTCCAGGCGATCGGTCAACTCTTCGATGAAATAGGAACCCGCCAGCGGGTCCGCTGTATCGGCGACGCCTGTCTCGGTCGAGAGAATCTGCTGGGTACGGAGCGCGAGCGTTGCCGCTTCTTCAGTCGGGAGGGCCAGTGCCTCGTCGTAGCCATTTGCATGCAGGCTCTGGGTGCCGCCCAGCACTGCCGCCAGCGCCTGATACGCGACTCTGACCACATTGTTCAACGGTTGCTGCGCGGTCAACGAGCTTCCCGCCGTCTGGGTATGGAACCGCAACTTCAGCGCCCGCTCGCTTTCAGCTCCAAACCACTCCCGCATCAGTTTCGCCCACATCCGGCGAGCAGCCCGGTACTTCGCGATCTCTTCGAACAGATTGCTGTGCGCGTTGAAAAAGAAGCTCAGCCGGGGAGCGAACTCATCTACCTCCAGCCCGGCATCAATTGCCGCCCGGACATAGGCAATCCCGTTTGAAAGCGTAAACCCGATTTCCTGAGCGGCAGTCGAGCCGGCCTCGCGGATGTGATAGCCGCTGATGCTGATCGTGTTCCAGTTCGGCAGGTTTTCCTGACAATAGGCAAACGTGTCAGTGATCAGTCGCATGGATGGCCGCGGCGGGAAGATGAATGTACCCCGAGCAGCGTACTCCTTGAGGATGTCATTCTGCACCGTTCCGCTGAGCTGAGAGCCGTCGACTCCCTGCTCCTCGGCCACGATCTGATACATCAGCATCAGAAGCGAGGCGGGAGCGTTAATCGTCATCGAGGTTGAGACCTTCGAAAGATCGATCCCCTTCAGCAGCCGGCGCATGTCGTCCAGCGTGCTGATTGCCACGCCGACCCGCCCTACTTCGGCCCGGGCGATCGGGTCGTCCGAATCCATGCCGAGCTGGGTTGGCAAATCGAACGCGACGCTCAAACCGGTCTGCCCGCGTTCGAGCAGCAGGTGAAACCGCTTGTTCGTTTCTTCTGCAGACGAGAACCCGGCATACTGGCGCATCGTCCAGGGCCTGCCACGGTACATCGTCGGGTAGATCCCGCGAGTATACGGGTACTCCCCGGGCGCAGGCTCGGGATCACGCCCGGTATCCTGGTAAACCGGCTGAATCTCGATTCCCGAATCGGTGTGGACCGGTTTCTCGCCATTTCCCGACATCAGTTCGTCAGCGCTCCCTCAGGACGGTATTTCAACAAGTTCGGTCAGAACACCATGACACGACTTTGGATGCACGAAAGCTACCAGCCAGTCGTGAGCGCCCCGTCGTGGCTCCTCGTCTATCAGGTCGACCCCGCTATTCTTCAATCGTGCCAGTTCCTTACGGATGTCGAGAACCTGATAGGCGACATGGTGGACCGACTCACCACGGGACTCAAGATAACGGACCAGCCCACCTTCTTCAACAAATGGGGAGACCAGTTCAACATAGCCGTTTCCCGAGTCGAACGTGGCGAGTTCGACACCCTGATCTTCGATCCGGGATCGATTCGGCTCCGAAAATCCAAGCCGCTCATACTGCTTCACCGCAGTGTCCAGATCGTGGACAATGATACCCACATGATGCAGCCGGAGATAACCGAAATCAGGCATGACTGTCACCGTCACGACTCCTGTCTGATAAACGGGGTCGGAATCAGTTGATCCGGGCAGAGTGAGATCGCGGTCGAGGCTGTCGGAATCCCCACCCCTGGAGAATGTTTCGCCCCTCAACGGTTCCGGCCGTTACCGTCTTGAGCCGGATGCCGCGTTCCCGAAGGATTGCGTCCAGCGCGCTTATTTCTTCGAGGTCCGGTTGCCTGTCGCCGAAGTCAATGACCAGTTCACCGCGCTGGAAGAATGACCCGGCATTACGCAGGTCATCCTGCAAATCCTGAATGAGATCCAGCGAATCCGGACCATCGGGAAGTTGTATAACCATCCCGTCACGCGTACCCCGAATCTGAACCCGGGCCCGACCGAATCCTTGCTGATCGTCCGCCATCCAGAACGCGCCTCTCGAATCAGAAGGTGCCGCTATGCGATCTGGCCCTCATCGTCGGAATCATCCGGATCAGTTTCGTCCTCTTCGAGTTCTTCGGTATCTGAATCCTCGTCCTCATCGTCCGGATCTTCCGGTTCCATCGGCTCGCGTCCGAAGTACGCCGCCAGCACTGCATCGGCCACCGGAACCGCGAACGTCGAACCTTCACCACCACCCGGAATGAGGACCGTCACCGCAATCTCTGGATCATCATACGGGGCGAACGCGCAGAACGAAGCGTGATGCGTCGCGTACGCACCATCGATCGCCTCGCCGAAGTCCGCCGTACCGGTCTTCCCGGCGATCGGAATGTCATCACCAGTGCGCGGGAAACGATCCCAGGCGGTTCCCTCGGTCACCGTTCGCAACATTCCATGGCGGACGATCTCGATGTTTTCGTCGCTGATCTCCAGTTCATGGATTATCTCGGGATCAGCCTCGTCAAAGTCTTCGCCGTTCCCTGCGCCGAAGCCATGGACGAGTCGCGGCCGGAACAGCGTGCCGCCGTTCGCAATGGCGCAGACGGCGCTGGTCAATTGCAGTGGACTGCATTCGAGATGTCCCTGACCGATTGAGACGTTGATCGTGTCACCAACTGACCAGTATTCCCGGAGGTGTGACTGAAAAAGCCACTCCGGGCTGGGTACGACGCCAGACGTCTCGTTGGCCAGTTCCACGCCGGTCGGCTCACCAAATCCAAACTGACGCTCCAGATGTTCCTCGATGAGATCAATACCGAGTCCCTCGAAGTAATGCGGAGTCTGATCACCGGGCAGGAAATAGTGCAGCGGTTCGTCCGCGCCCGCAGGCGTCTGATTCGGAGCGCCCACATTGTAGAAGAAAATGTTGCAGGATTCGGCAATCGCCTCTTCAACGTTCAGCGCACCGTGGCCTTCGCGGAACCAGCAGACATAGGTATTGTGTTCCAATTGGTACCCGACGGTTGGAACGTCAATCGTTCCGTTGCACCGGTAGCGGGTCTCGCGATCAATGACTTCCTCGTGCAAACCAATACAGCTCATCAGTGGCTTGATCGTGGAGCCGGGCGGATACGACTCACTGATCGCCTTGTTGATCAACGGGTTAAACGGGTTCTCAACCAGTTCCGAGTAATCGGACTCGGATATCCCATCGACGAATTGCTGGCTGTCGTAATCCGGCAAGCTGACCATTGCCAGGATCTCGCCGTTGCGCGGATCCATGGCCACGACGATTCCGGAGCCAACAACATGATCGTCGGTATCTTCCTCCTCCTGGATGGCCTGGTTCGCCGCTTCCATACCCTCTTCGAGGGCACGCTTCACGGCGCGCTGAAAACGGCTATCAATGGTGAGGTGGACGTTTCGACCGGCCTGTGGCTCGATCCGGCGGTCTTCAAGTTCATCGAGCACAATCCCACGAGCGTCCGTTTGGTTGAACCGGATGCCACGACGACCCCGCAGATCGTTCTCCATCGCCTGCTCGAGACCGCCCCGTCCCACAAGGTCGTTCGGGAGATACGGATTCTGACCCATGAGCGTCTCAGAGGCTTCGAGTTCGTCCTGCGTGATCGGACCAACATAGCCGATGATGTGAGAGAACTCGGGTCCGCCGAGATACCGGCGAGTAAGGGTCTCGCCGTCAACGAGAATCCCGGGCAGGTACACCTTGTTCGATTCAAGGGAGAGCGCAGTTTCACGGTCAAGATCTTCCCGGAGTACTGTAGGTTCGGCCGCGACCGGATCCGACTCGACGATATAGTCGAAGTAGTTCATGACCGCCACGCCGGGAATACTGCGAACAGATTCGGCCAGCCAGGTCGCGTCATCGGGATCAAGATCGGTCAGAATCGGGATAACGTTGTCGACCTCACGCGCTTCCTCGATCCGCGCCATAATGTCATCGAACGAGAGTCCTGTTTCCTCCGAGATCCGGGTTGCGAGATCGCCGTTGACTTCGTTCGGAACCGAGTGGCGACGAATCGCGAGCATATCCAGCAGGCCCAGCGTGTTTATAACCTGCTCGCGGACGTACCCGCGTTCATCCTCGTCGGACGGTAACTGCGCCGGGATCATCTTCACTTGCCAGGTGATCCGATTCTCGGCAAGAACCTGGCTATCCCGGTCGAAGATCATTCCACGGGGAGCGCGGATCGGTTCCGGACTGACCAGATTACCTTCCGCAAGGCTCTGATGCTCGGCGGATTCAACGAGCTGCATGTGCCAGAGCTTGCCCGCAAGAGCGGCAAATCCGGTCAGGACCAGCCCCTTCAACACAAACATCCGACGAGTCAGCATGATCTCGTCTGGCGACCGCTCTTCGTTTCGGTACTTTCGCCGGTCCGCAAACCGGACGAGTTCCATGCGCTTATGCTTGCGCCACACGCTGAACTCCAACACGATCGAGCAGTACGACAAGTCCATACAGTGGCGGCACGACGAGACTGTTCAGAAACGCCGTAACCAGTCCAAGACGGATACTGATTCCAAACGAGTAACCGCCCCCTGTGAGTGTATCTATTACCGATGCCACAGAAAAATGAGCAACTGTCGCAACGAGCACCATCAGCATCGTGAGCAACAGACCGCTCTGGAGCATCGGCCGCTGGGCAAGTGCGCCAACCAGTGCAACTGGCAACAGCGCAAGGCCGTTAGAACCGAGCGGTTCGAGGGCCAGCAAATCCAGCATCAACCCGGCACCGAACGCCCAGACGATACCTTCGCGCACGCCATACCGTGTGCTCATTACCAGAACAAGCACCAGGACAACGTTCGGCGCAATTCCGAGCCAGCCAATCGATGCCAGGACGGTGGATTGCGCGATTGCGATCGTGATCAGGAGTAGTGCGAAGAGCAGGCGAATCATTGATAGTGCAATGCCCTGGTCGGATTGAACGCCAGACTGACATCAGAAAAGCCTATCACAGCAATTGCCGATCCAGATTCAGTCATCAGTTCGGACGCAGCGCTCGATTCAGATTCGTGGCAAAAGCTTCTCCGTTTGGGCCACCTCGCGTTTTTGCTTCAGTAATCGCCTTCTCAACGTCGTATTCAAGGCGTCGAAACTCGACGTTGAACCCGCCGCCACCGGCGTCGATTACGGTAAACATCGCCCGCTGATCGCCGTCGAAGGGCAGACCAAGACTCCCGACTCCAACGACCGTTCCATTATCGACCGCGCGCTGGTGCTGGAGGTGAATATGCCCGTACGCCAGGAACGGCACGCCAGCCTCCGCTATCATGCGCCGAAACTCGAAGTCGCCCGCGTCGGGGGCGATCGAATCGTAAATGCTCCAGGGTGTTGCGTGAACCAGCCCGAGCGTTCGGTCGCCGCCAACCGGCTCGTCGTGCTGGACTGGAAGCGACTGGAGAAACGCCAGTTGAGACCCGGAGAGTTGCTCAACAACCCAGTTCGCGTGTGCATCCCCGGAACTGGCTGCAGCGTCGATTACCATCTGTTCGGTGTTCCCCCGCACAGCCGGATATCCTCGATCGATAATGCGCTGGGTGCACTCTGCGGGGAATGGTCCGCCGTAGGCAATATCCCCGCCCATCAGAACCTGGTCGTAAGGACCGGTTCGATCGAGCTCATCGAGCACCGCATCGAGCGCGGTGAGATTGCCGTGACTATCGGAAATGATCGCTATACGCATCCCGTTCCTCCTGCACAGCGTCATCTGCTGGAACGCAAATTTCTCCAGCCAGTATACCGGAGAAGGTGCACTGATCGGTGAATTGTCTGCCTGAACGTGCTATACAGTGAGGAAGAACGCCACCAGGTCTGGAACGAGAAGGAATGCAGGATGGGCTCGATCAAACGAATACATCATGTGGCGATATCAATACCGGAAGAAAGACACATTCCATCGGTCCGCTTCTACCGGGATATTCTGGGGCTGGAAGAACTCGGGTCGCCCGAATCATTGTCCCACCTTCCGGTCATCGCCTGGTTCAAGCTGGGAGATGCCGAACTCCACCTGCTGGAAGAACCCAATGATCCAGGTGAAGTGCGGCGACATGTCTGTATCGAAGTCGACGATCTGGCACCATTCCGGGACCGTCTGGAACGCAACGGGGAAGCAACGTATGATGCGGACCCCATACCCGGACGGCCGAGGTTCTTCTGTTACGATCCCGCAGGGAACCGGATCGAGTTTCTGATCGACGAGTCGCGAACCGATGATTAGCTGGCTCGTTACGCTTTGATGCTGAATACGTGAAGGGAAATTGATGATGATCGTACTGGTTGCTGACTACTACACGCAGGAAGGCAAAGACGACGAAGTGGCCGAGATCCTCAAGAAGATGGTCACCTACTGCAACTCTGACCAGGAGCCGGGATGCCTGCAGTACGTCGTCAACCGCTCGATCGAGGATCCGCGAAAGTTCCTGCTCTACGAGCAGTACGTCAATGAAGCCGCGGTGGAGGCCCACCGGGAGACCGAGATGTTCAAGGAACATATCCTCGGGACCGTGGTGCCAATGCTTGAACACCGGGAGCCGCATTTCTACACCGTTGTCGAGCCGTAAGCCGACGCACAGGAATTGCGGCAACGAACAAATGAAGACAATACTCAGCGGTCTGTTCTCAGGACTGACGGCTATGCGGACATGTGAACCAGCGTGTGAGCTTTAGGCCAGGCAGGAATCTGTGATCGAAGCGGCAACGTTTGCATCACAAGCGCTGTTCCTATTTGTAGCTGCGTACATGTTCTGGGCTGTGCTCAGAAGCCCGCGCCGGAGCAACATTTTCGCGCTGGCGTTTTTCACCGTACTTGCGGTGGTCATTTCCCTGACATGGTTGCAGCCGCTCTTCGGCCCCGTCTTCGGCCGGGTTAGTTCGGCGTTTACGGCCGCTCTGGTACTGCTGATTCCCTACCTGCTTCTTCGGCTCACCGGAGAATACTTCTCGATTAGCTCGGTAGCCCGGCGGCTCAGCGAACTCGGCCTGATCGGCGCGGTGGCGCTGGTGACACTTGTCGGGACCGATTTCCTTCCGGTTCTTGCCGTTATCCTCGCCTACTTTTCCGTCGTCGCCGTTTACGCCGCCAGGCGGTTCGCCGTGGCCGCAGAGACAGCAAACGGAATCTCCAGAATGCGCTTCAAAGCGATATCGAGGGCCACTACCCTGCTGGGAGCGGCTCTGCTGTCGGTCATCGCCACTGAGGTCGTTGGCGGATGGATCAGCGCGAGCATCGAAGTACTCCGGCAGTTGACACTCATGGCGTCAGCATTATTGTTCTTCGCGGGTTTCTCGCCACCCGTAACACTGCGGCGAGCCTGGCAGGAGCCGGAACTGCGGAGGTTCCTGGATCAGATTCGGGATGTGCCGCGATATCGAGATTTCAACGCGATCATCCGGCATCTGGAACATATATGCTCGGAAACGACCGGTGCTCCGCACGCCACGATCGGGTTGTGGAACGAAGAGACAGGACATATTGAATTCAAGAACTATAACGTCCTGCCGGGCCAGACAATCGGCGGAAAATCCTTCCAGCAAAAACGCCCGATCCTCTCGCTCGACACAGTCAGCGACGATCCGGAGAGCCGGGACATCTACGAACTCGGCAATGCCTGGGCCGTGATGGCCGCACCGATCAATACAGACAGTGGAACGATTGGCGTCCTGGCCCTGTACGCAGAACACCCGCCCATCTTTGCGGAGGATGATCTCTCGCTCCTGACCTCCCTGGCAGATCAGATCGGAATCGTCCTGGAGAACCGGTCCCACATCCAGGCACAGGCAGAACTGGAAGCGCGGGAGGCGTCAGCTCGGTTGAAGGATGAGTTTCTCCATCACGCCGCGCACGATCTGAAAACGCCGCTCACCACTATCCTCGCGACCGCCCAGTATCTGGAAAGACGCCTGGAGAAACACGGGACTGATTCTCCGGAAATGCGATCGATCACAAGACTTAATCGTGAAGCAGTTCGACTGCGCAAGCTTGTCGAAGGTTTGCTCGATGCTTCCCGCATCGAGCAAGGGCAGGTCATTACCAACATCGAGCACGCCGACGTGAGCGCGCTGGTCTCGGACGTCGTCAGGCATATCGCCGCTGAGGAAACGCATCGGTTCAAACTTGATATCCACGAAGGCATCTCCGCAGATTGCGACACGCTCCGGTTCCAGCAAGTCGTTGAGAACCTGTTGGAAAACGCCCGAAAATACAGCGAGAAGGGCAGCACGATCACCGTCAGTCTCTGGCACGAAGGTGGCGACGTTATCCTGGATGTTGCCGATGAAGGGATGGGCATCTCCCGAGACGACCAGGCAAAGGTGTTTGACCGCTATTTTCGATCTGAGAGCGTCGAACACCGATCAGTGCAGGGAATCGGTCTCGGGCTTTTCATGTGCAAAGCGATTGCGGAGCAACACGGTGGAACGATCGATGTAAAGAGTGAGGTCGGTGAGGGATCGGTCTTTCGCGTCACAATCCCGCGAAAAGCGAATGCCGAGTGGACGGACCAGCAGTCCGACGCACTTGCCAGCGAACCGCACCTGCAGGAACATATGGACAAAGGGCGGCCGGTGAACCACTTCTAACCGGGCCCAGAGACACTCAATTGGAGGTTTTCGATGACCGCTGGAACCGATCTGAAAACGTATGATCTGCTGATCGATGGAAAGTTCGTGCCGGCCATCTCCGGCGAGACGTTCGATACGGTCAGTCCGACCGACAACAAGCCGATCGGACGGGTTGCCAAAGCCGGCCCGGAGGATGTCGATCGCGCCGTCGCCGCCGCACGGAAGGCGTTCGATCACGGCACCTGGCGAACGATGACGCCGATCGAGCGTGGAAAGCGTATCCGTCGCGTTGCCGAGATCATCCGCGAACGGACCGACGAACTTGCCCGGATCGAGACGCAGAACTGCGGCAAGATCATCGTCGAATCACGCCAGGACGTGATCAACTCCGCCAACTGCTTCGAGTACTACGCAAACCTCACGGGCCAGATCTGGGGCGAGACGATCCCGATGAACGGCCCCCTGCTGGACTACACAACTCGTGAGCCGTTCGGTGTTTGCGGGCAGATCATCCCGTGGAACTTTCCGATGTTGATGGCCGCCTGGAAACTTGGTCCTGCCCTCGCCACCGGCAACACGATCGTCCTCAAGCCCGCTTCGGCAACTCCGATTACGGCCCTGCTACTCGGGGAGATCTGTCTGGAAGCTGGCATCCCGGAAGGTGTCGTCAACGTGTTGACCGGCCCGGGGTCCACCATCGGTGCGGCCATCGCGGAACATGAAGACGTCGACAAACTGGCCTTCACCGGTGAGACCGAGACTGGCAAGGACATCATTCGTCGCAGTGCCGGCACGATCAAGAAGGTCTCGCTGGAACTTGGCGGCAAGTCGCCAAATATCGTTTTCCCGGATACGGATATCGATGAAGCGGTGAACGGATCGCTCTTTGCCATCTTCACCAACGCGGGACAGCGCTGCACCGCCCGGACCCGGCTCTTCCTGCATGAATCGATTCATGACGAGTTCATGGACACCTTCCTGAAGAAAGCGGGTCAGATCCGCATCGGTGATCCGCTCGAAGAATCAACCCAGATGGGGCCCGTGATCTCGCAGGCACAGTGCGAGCGCGTCCTGAGCTTCGTTGAAAAGGCCCGTTCCGAAGGCGCAGACCTCAAACTTGGCGGTGTCAAAGTCGATGACGACGCACTGAAAGCTGGAAACTTCGTCCAGCCGACGATCTTCGATCAGGTCCAGAACGACATGAGCATCGCGCAGGAAGAGGTCTTTGGCCCGGTGCTCTCTGTGATCCCGTTCAAGGGAGAAGAAGACGTCGTCCAGATGGCAAACAACACGATCTACGGCCTTGCAGCCACGATCTGGACCAACGACATCAAACGCGCCCACCGGCTGGCCCGGGAAATCCGCGCTGGAAACATCAGCATCAACTTCCCGACGGTCAACCCGCCCGAGGCGCCATTCGGTGGCTTCAAGCAGAGCGGAATCGGCCGCGAGCTCAGCAAGCACGCGATCGATCTCTACACGCAGACCAAGAACGTTGTCATCAACCTGGATGAGAAGAAGTTCGACTGGTACGGCGCCTGGCCGACAGACAAGTAGCCACTGCCTGAATCAACAAACAGCGAGTTGATTCACCCCTCTCCCGGTATTGGGAGAGGGGCCGGGGGTGAGGGCCGATCACGAATTTCCCGGTCCGACAGGTTCGTCGGTCCCGACAAGCGCATACAGGTGAGGGCCGCTACGCCGGCACGGCAGATTCAAGTACAAACCGAAAACCAGCAATCGCACTCATCACCGTGTATGCCAGCAGAATTGCCACCACCGCGCTACGGGAAAGATCAGCCGGGCGTGTGGCCCGCTGAATGCCGCCAGTAGCCAGTCGCAGGGCGACCAGCGCGATCGAGCCCAGGACTGCAACCGCAGAGACTACCAGCAGAACTGCGATCGGCGGAAAGAGAAACGAGACATTGATCTGCAGAACCGCCCAGAACATCGTGATCAGGGCCGCGATCGGAAACAGTTCCTTCCAGCCGCGCATGATCGGTTTCGATGAGGCGACATGAGGCGACCAGAGCACTCCTCCAGCCAGTAGCCAGATGAAGACAGCCATCGCCGTACCGGTCATTGCCCCGGTCGCGAACCGCAAGTGATTGCTCGGCTCATACACGTGCGGCATGCCGAAGTCGTTGAGCGTCGAGTTCACTCCGTCGACACCCATGAGGACAACAAACCCCGCGAGGATAATCAGAAGACTGGCGGGCGGCGGCCCGGTCCTGTAGAGTCTTCCTCGTGCCAGCATGTAGAGGCACACGATCATGAATCCGCCGTAGATGCCGGTCATCCGCGCATCGAACGGAAGACGGGAATCGCCGAACCAGAATGAGTGTGATGGTTGCTGGGCGCAGAGACCGTGTAACGCCGCGAGCGATTTCTCTTGCAATGACCACGGGGCAAGAATGAAAGCCCCCAGAGAGGCAGCGATCACTGCCAGCGGCAACCAGATCCGGTGGTCCCGCATCCAGGTGACTTGATTCGTGTTGTTCAATGATTCGTTCATAACACCCGGTACTCCCGGTACGAACCGATTTGACGCCACTAACAGCTTAACACGACCATGACCGGTCCTAAACGATTATGGTACTCTTTCTCTGTCCGAACATATTGTCTGTACACCTCAGATCCGGTATAAATTACGTCCGAGCATCCGACCAGCTACCGAATTTCAATGCTGAAAGCTCATAAGGACATGCTGAACCTGCTACGAGAACGTCTCAATCGTCGACAACTTGTCAAAGTTGCGGGCGGAGTAATGCTCGCCAGCATCTTTGATTTACACCGCTCCCCGCGTGGTCGTGCCGACATGACACGCATGCGCTGGATCGAGCGCGACGTCTTCCCGCAAACAGGCACCTACCGCTCGGCGGTCTTTCCGGCCGAGCAATCCTTCGACAGCGTCGAGGTCGGCTGGACAGCAAATGTGCCAGACGGGGCATCGCTCGAGTTCCACGTTCGGACGAGTGTGGACGGAGATACCTGGACAGACTGGTATCACCTGCATCTTGACACACATGTCGACCCGCGACCCGACGGCCGCATGTATGCGATGCCGCACCTCACGGAGCGAAGCAACTACGTTCAATACGAACTCGAAATTGCTCCTGCGCCGGACGGAACTGCACCGCAAATCGACGAGGTCGAGATCGGCTGCGTTGATACTCAGCCTGCTGCCAGCTTCATGAACGTAGGTGGCAACCGCATTAACGGCTGGATCATTCCGCGCTCCGGCTGGGGCGCAAACGAAAACCTGCGTTACTCCAACGGGTCGGAACGATGGACACCTCGTTACGCGCCGACACAGAAGGTGATCGTCCATCACACAGTGACCTCGAACGGCGGCAACGACCCGGCCTCGGTGATCCGGTCTATCTACTACTATCATGCCGTCACGCTCGGCTGGGGAGATATCGGTTACAACTACCTGGTCGACCAGAACGGAAACGTCTACGAAGGCCGCTTTGGTGGACCGGAAGTCATCGGCGCACACACCTACGGCAACAACACCGGTACCATCGGCATCGCGGTCATTGGCAATTTCCAGGTGACGAGCATTTCCCAGGCAGCAATTGAAGCCATCGCGAGGCTTGTTGGCGAACGTGCTCCACATCTGGATCCACTGGCGAGCGGGCCGTTCGGCAATCGCTCCAGCGTACCAAACGTTTGCGCGCATCGTGATTTTCTGGCAACGGAATGCCCAGGCGACAGCCTTTACACCCGACTCCCGGAGATTCGCAATCTCGCAACGCAGTTCTCTCCGCCTGCCGACGCACCAGATCCGGCTCCGCCACCGGTTGAACCGGCAAGCGCCGAGATTACCGACGTGCAGATGTACCCGGACACACTCTACGCCGGGGGAACACTGCGCGTCGACATCACGGTGCGCAACACCGGCTCTACAACCGTTCAGACACAGGGGCCGCCACCACACCACCTGTACCGGCAGGGTGAGAACTTCCTGAACGCCTATGCAGAGCGGATGGAGGGGCGTTTCCGAGTTGGCGTCGACTATGACGGCAACGACCGATTGCCGAATCCGTGGCGATGGGGCCTTTCCGGCCCACTCTCCGAAGGTGAATCTGAGACCGTTACTGGCTTCATACGACTCGAGGAAGCCAGGGAATGGAATCTGTCGGTCAGCCTGGTCAACGAACTGGTTCGTTACGAACAGCAGGGTATTCACCCGACGCGCATCGTGACAAACCCGCCACCTACCCGGCCAACCGGGCGTGACCCTGATCCGTCAATGCATTACTTCGAGATCACCAGTCACAACGTCCCGGATGTCTTCTACCAGTACTGGGAGCGCAACGGCGGCATCCGCCGCTTCGGCTACCCGCTCACCGAGGCGTTCATGGAACTCTCGGAAACCGATGGGGAGACGTACCTCACACAGTACTTCGAGCGTGCCCGGTTCGAACACCATCCGGAACACCAGGGCACCGAATACGAAGTCCTGCTCGGTCTACTCGGGAGTGAATATACCGTCCACCGCCATGGCGAACCAGAGTTCCAGCCGGTCGCCATGCCACCGGATACCGATGATGTCGACTACTTCGTCGAAACCGGACACACGCTGCGGGGTGGATTCCGGACATACTGGTATAACCATGGTGGCCTGCCCGTGTTCGGATTTCCGATCAGTGAACGGATTACCGAACAGAGCCCAACCGACGGTAACACGTATCTGGTGCAGTACTTCGAGCGGAACCGGATGGAATGGCATCCGGAGTTCGAAGGAACCGAGCACGAGATCCTGCTGGGACATCTCGCCCGGGAAATGCTGATGGACCGGGGCTGGTTGTAGGCCAGCCTTCGTCAGGGTCCACTGCTGAGAAGCACCACAAAAACGGCTGGCCAGAGTGGCCAGCCGTGTCGCATTCATGATCGCGAATCAGTGAACTAGAGGTCCTTGAACACCGACTTCGTGAGGTCAGTAATCAGCGGCAACTCGACTGCGTCCTTGGTATAGACCAGGAATGCGAAGTAGATCCCAACTGCCAATGGAATCAACCAGAGGAATCCGACGACACACGCCAGCAGAAAGAAGACCGCGCTGGCAACGGTCCAGCAGATCCCGACGATGATGTACAGCGCTACCGCAGCAGCGCCAAAGACCAGGCCCTGATAGGCGTGGATCTTGGTGAATCGTCGGTCTTTCATGTCAGTGACGAGGACAATGATCGGCACCAGGAACAGGAAAATGTAACAGAGTGCCGCAATCAGCTTGTCGTTTTCGTTCTCCGGACGGACCCCGCTCAGATCTCCCCCGGCACCTGGCGGTGGGCCCTGTGGCCGTCCCTCACCCGGCGGTGGACCTCCTGGCGGTGGGCCTCCCGGTGGCGGACCTCCCGGTCCCTGTGGTGCTCCGGACATTCGCTCCCCTTCCCTGTAGTACTCCCCCAACCGGCATCTCCTCATTCAGGCGCTGCGCAGAACCCGAAACACTCCTGGCAATGCTCATCATCTAATCGCGCTAAGAACTGCAGGAGGCGTCGGGCACGCCTGAACGTTCGTGCGAGTATAGGAATCGGGCCATTGAACCGTCAATAGGAGGAACGTCGCGATTCCTGCCCGCTTGTCACATTCGCGTGCTGGTTCATTGTCAGTTGAAGCCCCGTCCCTCCCGGCGCAATGAGGTAAATCGTCCGTCTCCGATCACGATGTGATCGACCACATCAATCCCCAGCAGATCCCCGGCCCGTGCTGCCTCGGTTGTGACCTGTGCATCCGCGCTCGAAGGCTCGGGGTCACCAGACGGGTGGTTGTGCGTCAGAATGATCGAGGGGGCGTTAGCCCGGATTGCATCGCGAAACAACTCGGCCACCCGCACCTGCGCTGAGTTCACGCTGCCCTGATAGACCGTCACGGTGCGCATCACCCGGTTCTTCGTGTCCAGAAGCAGCACGCGGAGTTGTTCCTGATCGAGCATCGCCATCTCACTGCCGAGCAGAAGATAGACATCCTCCGGCGACTTGATCTGCGGCCGCTCGTGCGGCTGTGCTGCGCTGAGACGTCGGGCGATCTCCAGACTGGCCTTCAGCTTGGCTGCCTTGGCCTCCCCGAGCCCCCGAGTCCGGCGAAGATCCTCGAAATCGGCTCGCGCCAGACCCGCGAGACCATCATGCTCAACGAGCAGGCGCTGGGCAATGTCAATGACGGTCTCCCCCTTCATTCCGGTGCTGAGGATGATCGCCAGGAGTTCGGCGGTGCTCAGGGAGCCGGCACCACGCAGGCGCAACTTCTCCCGTGGCCGCTCATCAGCCGGCAATTCTTTGATCGTCAGGTGATATGACTCGCTTGACGTATCTGCCATTCACACCTCGTTTTCCTG
Source organism: Thermomicrobiaceae bacterium (assembly GCA_007133615.1). GTDB lineage: Bacteria > Chloroflexota > Chloroflexia > Thermomicrobiales > Thermomicrobiaceae > SLMJ01. The sequence goes on from SLMJ01000014.1 coordinate 17,827, forward strand.
CTGGTCGCAAACGAACTATCAACCGGGAATGAGCGATTGTCAATCCGCACTCCGGTGAATTTGCGCCAACCCCAGCGACGGAAACGGTCATGTATACTTATTCCGCGCCGTTGCCGTGGTTTGTTACGGCGCGGCGCTTATTACAATCGCCCCTGATATTGAGGATTCGCACGTGATTTTCAGCAAGATCTTTCGCCGGCAAGCCGAGCCGGACCCACAGGTAGAAGCCGGGTTGAAGAAAGCCCGTCGGGGTATATTCCAGGACATCGTCGCACTCTTCGAACGCAGCGAGATTACCGAGGACCTCTACGAGGATCTGGAGGCGCTGCTCATTCAGGCTGATCTTGGCGTTGAAACGACGGTCGAACTTCTGGAAAACCTGCAGGATCGCATTTCCCGCGAAGGCATCAAACAGCCGAGCGACGCCCGGGAAGCGCTGCGTACAGAGATGATCGCGCTCCTGCACAATGCGACCAAGAACCGGAAGATCAAGGTTTATCAGCGTGGGGTTCCGTTCGTGACGCTCGTCGTTGGCGTCAACGGAACCGGCAAGACCACCTCAATCGCGAAACTCGCCCGGTATCACCAGAAGCAGGGGCGCAGCGTGATGATAGTCGCTGCTGACACCTTCCGTGCCGCCGCAATCGACCAGATCAGAGTGTGGGGCGAGCGTCTGGATGTTCCGGTGATCGCACACGAGCCCGGGTCGGATCCGGGAGCAGTGGTGTTCGACGGCATGCAGGCCGCTCATAATCGGAACATTGATATTCTGCTGGTTGATACCGCTGGCAGACTACACACCAAGCACAACCTTATGGAAGAGTTGAAGAAGATCCGGCGCGTGATGCAGCGGCACGTTGAAGCCGCTCCGCAGGAAGTTCTTCTGGTGATTGACGCCACGACCGGCCAGAACGGACTCTCTCAAGCGCGCCACTTCAGTGAAGCAGTCGAGATCACCGATATTGCCATCGCCAAGCTCGACGGCACGGCCAAAGGCGGAATCGCCTTCGCGATCGCCCGGGAACTCGGGACTCCGATCAGCTACATCGGGACCGGCGAGAAGTTCGACGATCTGGCCGAATTCACGCCTGAGACCTATGTTGATGGACTCTTCTTCGGCGACGAGGACGAAGAGGACTAGGAGACGCCGCGGATGTTTGAAACGCTCAGCGACCGCTTATACGGCATTTTTGAAAACATCGGGAAAAAGGGAAAGCTCACTGAGCAGGACGTCGATGAGGCGATGCGCGAGGTTCGTCGTGCATTGCTCGAGGCCGACGTCAACTTCAAAGTCGTCCGCGATTTTGTTTCTGCCGTCCGGGAGCGGGCGGTCGGTGAGGAAGTCCTGCGTGCCGTAACTCCGGCCCAGCAAGTCATTGCTATCGTCAACGAAGAGCTGGTGCGCATCCTCGGCGAGGAGCGCGTGCCGCTGGAGTACGCAAGCCAGCCACCGACCGTGATCATGCTGGTCGGTCTTCAGGGTTCCGGTAAGACGACCCACATCGCGAAGCTCGCGAAACACCTGCGAGAAGAAGGTCAGAGCCCGATGCTCGTGGCCGCGGACGTTTACCGCCCGGCGGCGATCGATCAGCTTCACACCCTGGGTCGGCAGATCGATATGCCGGTCTACTCCGAAGAGGGCGAATCAGACCCGGTCAAGATCGCCTGGAACGGGATCAAGACCGCGCGGGATCGCTCCGCCAGCATTGTGCTCGTTGACACCGCGGGTCGCCTCCAGATCGACGAACGCATGATGACCGAGCTCGAGGATCTGACCGAGCGCATCAAACCAACCGAAACCCTTCTGGTTGCCGATGCAATGACCGGTCAGGAAGCCGTCAGCGTTGCCGAGACCTTCAATGAGCGACTCAACCTTACCGGTCTCATTCTGACGAAGATGGACGGCGACGCCCGAGGTGGTGCCGCCCTCTCGATCCGGTCCGTGGTCGGTGTTCCGATCAAGTTCATTGGCACCGGCGAGAACGTCGATGCGCTCGAGCCGTTCTATCCGGACCGGCTGGCAAGCCGGATTCTTGGCATGGGCGACGTCGTTTCATTGGTTGAGCGCGCCCAGCAGCAGATGACCGAGGAAGACAGCCACAAACTCGAGGAAAAGGTCATGGAGGGCCGTTTCAACCTCGAGGACTTCCTCAACCAGCTGCAGCAACTCAAGCAGATGGGCCCGCTTACCCAGATTCTGGAAATGATTCCCGGCATCGGGCAGGCAATGCGGCAATCGGACGTTCAGATCAGCGACGACCAGTACAAGCATGTCGAAGCTATGATCTACTCGATGACGCCAGAAGAACGTCGCAATCCGGATATCATCAAGCCAAGCCGCCGGAAGCGCATCGCGGCCGGGAGCGGCACGTCCTCCGATCAGGTCAATCAGATGCTGAACCAGTTCCGCCAGATGCAGAAGATGATGTCCCAGATGGGGCAGATGGGCGGAGGCGGCAAGAAGAAAGGCGGCCTGCGCGGTCTTCTCGGTGGCGGCGGGAATCCGCTCGGAGGCATGAGCGAAGCCGACCTCGAGAAGATGATGGGCGGAGGCGGCGGCCTTCCCGGAGGGATGCCCGGCGGCGGATTACCCGGTGGAATGCCTGGAATGAGCGGTGGCGGTGGCGGAGATCGTGGATCTTCCACCCAGCTGCAGCCCAAGCACGCGAATCGGCGCAAGAAGAAGAAAAAGTCGAAGGGCAAAAAGCGGTAAGCTTTCAGTAGTGCGCTAGCACCGTGATTATGTTCCCGGCCCCGGCGCTTTGAGTCTGTGCGTCTGAGCCACAGTCAATGCAGATACGGTAATGCAACATCTCGCGACCGCACCATCGAAAGAGGACGGACTGCTCCGTCGGTTGGCGAACATCTCGATCTTCTACAAGATTCTGATCGCCAACTCTGCTATCGTCGTTATCGGCGCCGTTGCCGGCACGACTCTCACCCTCCAGCTAAGTGACAACGTTGACTCCATGCTGGAATTCGTGCTCGTCTTCGCATTGATCGGTACGCTCGTCAGCGTTGTGGTCAACTGGCTCGTATTGCGAGCCACGTTCCAGCCGCTCGACGAACTCGAGCGCACCGTCGACCAGGTCCGGCAGGGGAACTTCAGCGTTCGCGCGTCCAAACCTGACTTTGGCGATCCGAACATTGACGCCCTCAGCCAGACCATGAACGGTATGCTCGATACTGTTGAGCGATACCGGGCCCAGTTGCATAGCCTCTCGATGCAGGTGGTCAACGCGCAGGAAGAAGAGCGGAAGCGCATCGCCCGGGAGCTGCACGACGACACCGCTCAGGTTCTCACTGCGCAGTTGCTGCGGCTCAAGACGATGGAGGCGGTCGGCCAGAAGCTCGACCCGCAGGACCTCGGGCAGCTAATCGAGATGACCGCAGAGGCACTGGAAGACGTCCGCCACATGGCTCACGAACTCCGCCCTCCGAGCATCGACGATCTTGGACTGCACGCCTCGGTCGAAAGCCTGGCGGCACAATTCCGGGATCGCTTCTCGATTCCGATCGAGTACCGGCTTCAAGGAAGCAAACGGCGGCTTCCGTCAGGGGTCGAGATCGCCATGTATCGGATCATCCAGGAAGCCTTGACGAACGTCGCAAAACACTCAAACGCAGCGTCAGCAATCGTGACGATCGGAAACGACGACCAGTCGGTCTGGGCAATCGTTGAAGATCGCGGCGATGGATTCGAACCCGGAAGTATCGACCGCAGCGACGGCAGCGGACTCGGACTCTTTGGCATGCAGGAGCGCACCGCGCTATTCAACGGCAAACTGAAAATCGACTCCAGTCCGGGACGGGGCACCCGCGTCGACGTACGCATACCGTTGCCGGAACCATCCACGATGAACTCCTCGATTTCCACCCCGGAGGTAGCCCAATGAGCACGATGAGCGTTCAGACCATCTCCGTTCTGCTCGCGGACGACCACGGAATCGTCCGTGCCGGACTTCGTGCGCTGCTGGACGCCCAGCAGGACATCGAAGTTGTCGGCGAAGCATCAAGCGGCGATGAAGCGGTCGAACTGGCCCGGGAACTCGAGCCGGACATCATTATCATGGATATATCCATGCCCGGTGGGGGGCTCGAAGCCACCCGCAAGATCGCCAAGCTCGAGCTGCAGACACGGATCCTGATCCTCACCATTCACGCCGAGGAGCGCTATCTGCTGCCGGTGCTCGAAGCCGGCGGATCCGGATACGTCCGGAAAGCCAGCCTCCATACGGATCTGATCGACGCCGTGCGAACCGTCTTCCGGGGCGAGGTTTTCCTTGAGCCCGCCGCAACCCGGATGCTTCTGCAGGGCTACCTTGATCGCGCTCATGAGGGAATCGAGCTCGATCCCGGCAAATTGCTTTCCGAACGAGAGCGAGAAGTCCTCAAGCTCACGGCCGAAGGGTTTACGGCCCAGGAGATCGGCGACCAGTTGTTCCTGTCACCGAAGACAGTGGAGACCTATCGCCACCGGATCATGCACAAACTCGGTTTCAGCCACCGGTCGGAACTGGTTCGGTACGCACTCCGGGCCGGCCTGCTTGACCCGGCTGCGCAGTAACAGTCAGCCACTCACCGTTGCCGAGTCTCCCCTCTCCCGGAATTGGGAGAGGGGCCGGGGGTGAGGGCAACTAGCTTCCCACCTTCAACCCCAACAACTCAATGGCATTCCGCGCAAAGATCTTGTTCTTGACTTCCTGCTCGACCGGCAGCTCGTCGACGATGATCGAGCACTTTCGGAGATCTCCCACCTGATGAGGGTGATCACTGCCAAGCATCATCCGGTCCTCGCCGCAGAACTTCAGCACCATCATGGTGACGTCCGGATCAAAAAGGACGGTGTCGTAGTGCATCTCCCGGAAATACTCCAACGGCGAGCGCTGCAACTTCCCGGCGATCTCCGGATAGATGTTGTAGCCACGTTCGATCCGTTCGGCCATCATCGGCAGAACCCCGCCGAGATGGGTCTGAATCAACTTCAGGTTCGGGTACCGATCGAGCACGCCTGACAGCACCATACGGGCAGCGGCGGCAGTCGTGTCGTACGCAAATCCCAGTAATGCCACCAGCCGATAATCGTTGATGTAGCTCGCATAGGCCGGACCGGTCGGGTGAACGACAATCGGCACTCTCAGATCAGCGGCCGCTTCCCACACCGGGTCGAACTTGCGGTCGTCCAGCGTATCCCCGTTGATGTTCGAGAAGATCATCCCGCCAACAAGGCCCAGATCACGTACCGCACGCTGAAGCTCTTTCGCCGCGGCGTCCGGCGCCTGCATCGGCAAGGTGGCGAAGAACTGGAAACGATCCGGATACTGCTTGACGAGGTCCGCATACTCGTCGTTCGCAATCCTGGCGAGTTCGATTCCGTAGTCCGGCTCCTCAACATGAACACCGGGGGTCGTCAGCGACATCACAGACATGTCGATCCCGAAGTTGTTCATGTCGCGAAGACGAGTGTCGACAAACCGATGAGCATCGGCGACGACGTTGTAGTCACCGGCATATTTGACGAGCATCTGTCCAGAATCGTCGTGCACCACCTCAGCGTGATTGCTCTTCCGTTCGATCGCCTTGAGATATTCCGATGGATAGAAATGGGTGTGAACGTCTACACGCATAGACCTTGCCCTCTCGCGCTATTTCGCCCTCACAAACCGCGTATTCGCGCAGCGTAGCACGAAACCGGATGAGCAGCATCACACCTGAGCCCAGGACGATTTTTCGCATCAACACAATTCCTGCAACCGCCTGATCAGGTGTGATAGGGTCAGGCTCGGCTATGCAGTCCGACGATCATGGGGAGGAATCGCTGAAATGCTTCGTTTGCTGATCACAACGGCTCTCGCCGGTATGCTGGCTCTTGCCGCCGCCTGTGAAACCGATGATGATGCGGACGACACGGATATCGCAGACGAGCCAACACCCACCGAAGCGCCGGATCCGACGCCCACGCCGACCACCGAACCGGACCCGACGCCCGTCCCCCCAGATGATGACGAAGTGACGGACGACGAGGACATGACCCTGGAAGAAGATGACGACGCAGCGGTTGACGATGAAGACGCCGTGATCGTCCCGGATGACGACGACATGTTCAACGGTGATGATCCGTTCGACATGGGTCCGGACGACTTCATGGAAGACTTCCACGATCCCGATCTCGCCGCCCTGCTACTGGATATCGATCAGCTGGAAGGCAACTGGCAGGTCATCTCCGAAGGATCGCCGGCAGAGGGTGCCGACGTTACCGAAAACCTCGGAGAAATGATGGGTGCCCCGTGCGACCATGAACCACTGGATCAGGATGATCTGGGAGATCCACTCCAGGTCGGACGCGCATTCTCCGGAACCGAATTCGGCCCGATCTTCGGGCAGGACATCCTGCAATTCAACGACAGCGACCAGGCATCCGAAACGTACGGACTGGTGACCGGCCAGTTCGATTGTGACTCCTGGACCGAAGAGGATCCGACGACGGGCATGGAGATCGAGTTGACCGTCAACGAACTGGACTTCCCGGAGCTTGGTGACGAAACCTTCGCCATCTCGCTCGGGATGGACATGGATATGGATGTACAGGCCGGTGTTCAGCAGGTGCAGATGATCGATCCATTTGAGGACATGAGTGCTGAGCTGATCCTCGTGCAGTACCAGAACCTGCTGATCAACTTCTCTCACGTTGACGTGATGGGAATGGACATGCTCGATCTGGAAGCCACGGTGACGATGGCAGTCGAACAGATCGAGGCCGAATACTAGACACCATTGAATTCAGTGATGGAGGCCCCAGCGTGACTTTCGCCCGGGGCCTTGTTCGTTCTCAATCCGACCCGGGCCGTCGCATCCGGTGAACTCGCACCGTTACGCCGGTGTCTTCCATTTCCGGCCAGGGGCCTTCTCGCTCAACCAGCTCATCGGTCCAACCCTGTTCCTCGGCGAGTTCCACGAATCGACCCGCAGAGTAACGCCGGGGTTCAGCGAGCCAGAGAAGCCCTCCTGGGGCCACGATCCAGTTGGCCAGCTCCAGAAGCGGTTCCACATCGCGGAGTTCGTAGAGCACGTCCGCGGCGATGACAACCGGAAAGCCGTTGCCAACAAGCTTGCGGAATTTGTCGGACGGATCCCGCCAGTTCATCTGCATCACTGCTGGTTCATTAAAGCCGTTTTCGGTGATGTTGTACGCAGCAAGTTGGAGCGATTCGTTCGCGTAGTCGGAGATGATGAGATCCGCCCCGACCGACAGTGCGGCCATCGCCGTCACGCCCAGCCCGGTCCCCAGCTCCAGCACTCGACCAGACTGGATCAGTTCCGGCTCAGCCAGAATCTCATCAGCGAGCGCAACGCCGCTCGGCCAGAGCGCCGCCCAGTACGGAAGGTTCTCCTCCGGGTCGTTCTCCGCAATCGTCAGAAGCGTGTCGATATCATTCGGCTTGGTAATCCGGTACGTTACACCGGACCGCGGCAACTGAATATCAACATCTTCCAGTGGCCCCAGCCGCTCGATCGCATGCCGTCTCCGCGCAGCGGAAAGGCCCCGCCGGGCGGCAGAAAGCCAACTACCGCCCGCCGAGGTTGAGTCGGCGCTACTCACCCGCGCTCGCCTTTTCCAGCGATCCCACGCGGGTAATGCCGATGGTGACCTTTTCCTTGCCGACCTTGACCTCATCGACGAAGCTGTCACCTTCGCCCGGGTCGGCCGCGTTGAGCTCTTCGGACAGCGTCTCATTCTTGATGTATTCGGCGTGCTCCTCGATCGCGCGTGCAAGTTCGCCTTCAGCCTTGTAGACCGTCGCGATCGTATCTTCGATCTGCAGGTCTGCCCGCTTGCGGGCATCCTGGACGCCGCGAACGAAGTCCCGGGCCAGACCTTCCCGTTCGAGCTCTGGCGTGATCTCCAGATCGAGCGCAACAATGTAGTCGCGATCTTCGACGACACTGAAGCCCTCGGCATCCGTGACGTCAACAAGATACTCGTCCGGCATCAGATCGACGGTCTCACCATCGACCGTGATCGGCGTCGTCCGGTTTGTGCGTTTGAGCTGGGCGAGTTGCGCCGGATCCTGCTTCAGAATCTCGCCACGCACACTGTTTACCTGGCTGCCGTACTTCGGTCCAAGCACTTCGAAGTTCGGACGGACACCGTAGCTGACGTAGTCGTCCGGGTTATCAAGCACCTCGAACGCCTTGACGTTGAGTTCCTCCAGCAGCTGATCCTGCATGCGGCCCACTGCATCCAGTGCGGTTCCCTGGCGGACACCGACGAGCACCCGACCGAGCGGCTGCCGGACCTTCACGTTCGCCTTGCTGCGAGCGGCCCGGCCGAGTCCGACCACGTTGATCAGTGCCGACATGTCCCGGGTCAGCTCCGAATCGATCTTTGATTCGTCGACTTCCGGGAAATCGTTGAGATGCACCGATACCGGCGCATCCGGCTGCACGCTGCGCACCAGATTTTCGTACATCGTTTCGGTGACGTACGGCATGAACGGCGCAAGCATCTTCGTGGTGTCAACCAGTACCTCGTACAGCGTTAGATACGCGGCGATCTTATCCCGGTCGCTCTCGGTCTTCCAGAAACGGCGCCGATTCCGGCGGATATACCACTGGGAGAGCTCGTCGACCACGAAATGCTCGATCGTCCGGGCGGCGCCCAGCGAGTCGTAGTCAGCAATTCGCTCTCGCACGGCGCGGGTGACTTCCTGCAGCCGGGAGATGATCCACTTGTCGAGCTGGGTGCGCTCACTCAGCGGAACTTCGTGCTCCATCGGATTGAAGCCATCCAGTGCAGCGTAGTTGGCGAAGAATGCGTACGAGTTCCAGAGCGGCAACAGGAACTGGCGTCGGACCTCATCGCCCAGCTTGTAGCCGAAGTTCAGATTGGCCGCCGGGTTGTGCTTGAGATAGAGCCAGCGCATGACGTCCACGCCCATCTCGTCAGCACCCTCGTTGAACTCGATCGCGTTGCCTTTGCTCTTGTGCATTTCCTCGCCCTTTTCGTCGCGCATCAACGCGAAGCCGAGGACGGTCTGGAACGGCGAGGAGTTTTCCAGCACGGTACCCTGCGCCAGCATGGAGTAGAACCAGTTACGGAACTGCCCGGGGAAGGACTCCGTGATGAAGTCAGCCGGGTACCACTCCGCCCAGTATTCGCGATCGTGCCGGTACTGTAGCGTCGAAAACGGCACGACGCCGGCATCGAGCCACGGATTGCCAACGTCGGGAACTCGGGATGCCGTTCCGCCGCAATGTGGGCACTCGATCTTCACCTTATCGACCCAGGGACGATGCGGCGAATGGCCGGAGAACTCGTCCCAGCCCTCGATGGCGCGCTCCTGGAGTTCGGTCTCACTGCCGACGACATCAAACTTATCGCAGGAATCGCAGACCCAGATCGGCAACGCGAGACCCCAGTACCGCTTCTTGGAAATCATCCAGTCGTCCATGTTGCGGAGCCAGTCCAACTCGCGATCCAGTCCGAATTCCGGAATCCAACGGACGGTCTTTGCCGATTCCTGGATCCGATCCCGCCACGGATCGACAGCAATGAACCACTCCTCGACCAGGCGAAAGACCAGATCGGTCTTGCAGCGCCAGCAGGTCGGATAGCGGTGCTTGTAGTCGTAATCGTGGTAGAGGATGCCCTTTTCACGAAGGCTCCGGATGATCGGTTTGGCCACTTCGTGGACGTACTGACCGGACAGCCAGTCAAAGCCGTCGCGATACGTGCCATCCTCGTTCAGCGGGGCAACGACGTCCAGGCCATACTCTTTACCGAGACCGTAGTCCTCGCGTCCAGCACCCGGCGCGATGTGGACGATACCGGTACCCTCTGCGGCGGATACCTCGTCCCACTCAATGATTTTGTGCGTGACGTTTGACTCCGCGGGCAGTTCATCGAACGGTCCCTGATAGGACCAGCCGAGCATGTCCTTACCCTTGATCTCGCCGACGACCTCGTGCTCACCACGAATGGCGGTTTCTTTCGCTTCTTTCGCGACGTAGTAAATGGAATCGTCCTGCTTGACCTTTACGTAGTCCAGATCAGGATGAACAGCCGCAGCGACGTTGGCCGCCAGCGTCCAGGGAGTCGTCGTCCAGACGAGCAGGTATTCACGCTCGCGATCGGTCAGCGGGAACATCAGGTAGACGCTGCGATGCGTCAACTCCTGGTAGCCCTCGGTCGCTTCCATTTCGGAGATCCCGGTTTCGCAACGCGGGCACCACGGCATCACGTCGTCGCCGCGATAGATCCAGCCGTTCTCGTGGCAGACCTTCAGGAAGTGCCAGATTGTGTAGTTGTTCTCGTCCGACATCGTGTAGTAGGAGTTGTCCCAGTCCATGAAGTTGCCGAGACGTTTGGTCTGCTCGGTCTGGATGTCAGCATACTTGTAGACGCGCTCTTTACAGCGCTGGACGAATTCGTCGATGCCGTAGTTCTCGATGTCCTGCTTGGAGTTGAAGCCGAGTTCCTTCTCCACCTCGACCTCGACCCAGAGTCCCTGACAATCGAAACCGTTCTGATACCGCTGCCGATACCCGAGCATAGTGAAGAACCGCTGGTAGAAGTCCTTGTAAGCCCGGCCCCAGGCGTGATGGACGCCCATCGGGTTGTTCGCCGTGATCGGCCCATCGATGAACGACCAGTTCTTCTCGGCGTTGTCGTTTTTCTTCAGGTACTTGTCGACGATACCGTCGCGATACCACCAGTCAAGCGTTTTGCGTTCTTCGGCGGGGAAATCCACCCGCGAGGACACCGATTTGAACATTCTCATCCTCTCTCACGTGTCAGATATGAATTCCAATATCCATGTTCGTCTTGTTCCTCCCCTCTCCCAGTATTG
>SLMJ01000088.1 GCA_007133615.1 Thermomicrobiaceae bacterium
GATGAAGACACCGCGCAGCCTGGGTGGGCGCGATGCCGCCGGCTACAAGAACTACTTCGCGACCGGCGGCCGGACGTCGATGTCCGAAACGGTGCTGGACGAAGAAGGTGATAAGAAGAACATCCTGGTCAACGGTGGCGAGAACCCGCCGATTGGCGCGATCGTCCACTACTGGCTCGGCGATAACCCCTCGTGCGACGTGAAACTGACGTTCCTGACACAGTCCGGTGCGGAGATTTGCTCGTTCTCCAGTAGCGACGAGGATAAACACAACGGGTTCCGTGTCCAGACCGATGCCGGCGTGCATCGATTCGTCTGGGATCTGCGATATCCGCCGGCGGTTGATCTGCCGTTCGGGACGCTTTCAGCCTACTGGGGTGGGGGAGTCCAGGGCCCGGTGGTAGTGCCAGGCACGTATAAGGTGCAGCTGGAAGTCGATGGCCAGACTCATACCCAGGAGTTCGAGGTTCGGAAGGATCCGCGGGTTCCAGCATCACAGGAAGACATCGAAGCGCAGTTCGATCTGCTGATGAAGATTCGGAACAAGCTGGACGAAGCCCACAAAACCGTGCTGCGCGGGCGTGAGCTCCGGGAGCAGATCGAAGCCTGGCGTGCCCGGCTCGAGGAGAATGGCAACACCGACCTCGTGCAGGAGTGTGATCAGGTTCTCGAAAAGCTCGGGAACATCGAGCACGAGATCGTCGAAGCCCGGAGCAAGGGCGCGGCTGACTCCTTCAACTATCCGCCGAAGGTCAACAGCAAGCTCTCGTCATTGCAGGGAACAGTCTCGTTCGGCGATGCCCGACCGCCGAAGCAGCAGTACGACGTCTGGGAACACCTGAGCGCCTGGGCCGACCGCGCCATCCAGGACTTGCAGGCAACCCTCGATACAGACGTCAGGAACCTGAACGACCGAATCGCGAAAGCCAACGTCCCGCCGATTGGGTAACGGCGACGTATCCCGACGACCTCAAGCAACGCCCCCTGACCGGAGATCCGATCAGGGGGCGGTTTTCTATCTGATGTCATAGCGGCGTGTACCGTCACTGTTCCGACACCTGAACCGCAGGTGTCTATGACCGTAACTATCCGTCGCGGCCAGCCAGACGGTCCGTAATGTCCTGGGCGGCGATTCGAACGGCGACGGCGACGTCTTCAGCCATCTCGCCGTTGAGGCGGGTGTCTGGTCCGGAGACGCTTATTGCGGCGGTGACGTTGCCACGGGCATCGAAGATTGGAGCGCCGAAGCAGGAGGCACCGTGTTCATTCTCGCCACGGTCTCGCGAGAATCCAGAGACCTGGATCCGTTCAATGTCTTTGAGCAGATCTTCTTTCGTGGTCAACGTCTTTTCTGTCAGCGCTGGAAGCGGTCCTTCCAGCACACTCTCTCGTTGTCCTTCCGGGAGATTCGCCAGTATCGCCTTGCCGATAGCTGTCGAATGCACGTTGTCGTGCGCACCGACCTGGGCAGCCATCCTGAGACCGTGCTGGCTCTCAACCATATCGACGTAAACGATCCGGCCCCCGGAGAGCACTCCCAGATTAACCGTCTCATTGAACCGCCGGTGCAGATCTTCCAGCACGGGTCGGGCGATGGTACGCAGGTCAATGCGCCCGAGCGCCGACTGTCCCAGATGAACCAGATTGAGTCCCAACTGATACTTGCCACTGTCCGGTACGCGGCGGACGTAGCCGCGTGCTTCAAGAGTGGCAAGAATTCTGAACGTCGCGGATTTGGTTGAGCTGATCGCTCTGGACAGTTCCGTGACTCCCACGGGGCCGCCCGCATGTGCCATCGCTTCGAGCAGGTCGATCGACCGGTCCAGTACGGCGATTCGATAGTCTGGTGAGGAACTCGTGTCTGTCATCTATCTCTCCGAGAACAAGCGAACGTCTTCGGGGTATCCCCGGTTCAGGTCGGGTCTTCGGTCCGACACCGTTCAATTGTTCCACACCTCGAAACGAAGTGGGGTGGGGTCAGGTCACCGGAACAATCGAATGATCCAGCGTTCATACGCTGGTTCCGACGTACGCGGGCTGCCCGACCACCTGACTGGTTCAAGTATGTGCGAGAATAGCAGTCAACCACGTTTCATCTGCTGTGATGTGTTGGGAGGGTTTCGAGGATGCGGATCGCACTCATCGGCATTTACCACGAGACGAACACGTTTGCGTTCGAGCAGAATGATCGCCCCGACGCAGATGTTCTGATCGGTCAGGAGATAATCGACCAGGCACATCCGCGGAACTTCATGGGCGGCTTCCTGGAGGTCGGCCGGGAACACGAATTCGAGTTCGTACCCACATCGCATGTCATCTTCGTCCACGGCGGATTGATCGCCGCAGACGTCTTCCAGCACTATCGCGATCAGATCGTATCTCAGTTACGGGAGGCCGGGCCGATCGATGGCATCTACTTCTGCCTGCACGGTGCAATGGCCGCAGAGGAGCCTTTCCTGGATCCGGAAGGCGATCTGATCAGAAAATGCCGGGAAGTTACGGGCCCCAACACCCCCTACGTTGCCACCTACGATTTCCACGCCATATTGAGCGAAGACGAATGTGCCAACCTCAACGCCGCCTTCCCGAACGACACCAATCCGCACATCGATGGCTACGAGCGTGGTCGGGAAGCCGCGGAGTGTATGGCACGCATCCTTCGGGAAGAGATCAGTCCGGTGACCCGGGTCGTTCACGTTCCGATCATCGGTCCAAACATCGGGCAGAGCACATGGGCGCATGATCCGGAGGAAGAACAAGCGCTCCCACTGTTTCAACTCAATCAGTTGCGCGAGCAGATGGAGCAGCAGACGCCGGGCATCATCAACCTGACGATCATGGGCGGCTACGGGTACGCCGACACCCCGACGACAAGTATGTCGGTCATCGCGACGGCAGACGGTGATGCAGATCTGGCGATCGAAAAAGCGAATGAACTCGCCACCGCGGTCTGGGCAAAGCGACACGACATCCTCAACATCCGCCCGTTCTTCGATATCGATGATGGGATCAGGCAGGCCATGGAGCACGAGGGTGATAGACCAATCGTGCTCGTCGATCTCGGAGACGATCCCGGCAGCGCCTGTGTCGCCGACAGTCCAGTGGTGCTGCAACGCATGCTCCAACTCGGTGCATCGGATGCAGTGCTGACGCTGCGGGATCCGGTCGCGCTCGATGCAGCCATCGCCGCCGGAGTCGGTGAAAACATCACGCTAGACCTGGGAGCATCGATAGACGATCGCTTCTACTCGCCCTTCAATGTGACTGCACGGGTGAAACTGATCGACGACGGCGAGTACACCATCTGCGGTCCCTCGCATGGTGGCTGGGGCCGGGAAGTCAGCCGTGACGCCTGGATCAAGACCTCTGTGGGACCACGTGCGGTGCTGCGTCTCGAGAACAAGATCGATGTCATCGTGTTTGGAGAATGGAGCCTGAGCATCGGGAAGGATCGCGACTTCTTCAAGAGCGCAGGAGTGGTGTTCGACGAAAAGCGGATCATCGTCGTGAAATCCAACCAGGCGCACCGGGCCTCGTTCGATCCGATCACTGATGGAAACATCGACCTCGCCACGCCAGGGGTGAGCACAGTCGACTACGCCTCGCTTCCATACAAACACATTCCGCGCCCGCTCTGGCCGATTGACCAGGACTTCGACTGGGCGCCGGAGACGGGTATCATTCGATCATCGGACTGATCGAATCGGCAAATCGAGGGTGCATGCGCTCGGAATCAGACGTACTGGGAGCGCTCCTGCGTTGGGGCATCGACGATGACAACGTTCGGGCAATCTATCTGAATGGCTCCCGAGCGGATCCATCCCGGGAACTGGATCAATTCTCCGACTTCGATGTCGCAGTTATCGTGCGAGATACAGCCCGGATTCGCGATGGAGGTTGGATCCGGACGTTCGGCGAGCCGATGGTCACCTGGCCGCTCACTCCGCAACCGACATTCGATGAGGCCTGGATCACCCAGCTTGTGCTGTACACGGACGGAGTCCGGATCGACTTCCAGTTCACGACGCCGGATCTCCGTGAGATCGAGCGCCCCGGACCGTATCATTGCGTTCTCCTCGATCTTGATGCTCTGAGCGAGTCGATCTCCGGCGTGCCGATTGCCGGCACCAGGATCAACCCTCCAGACGAAGCCGGATTCGCCGACCGGATCAACGCGTTCTGGTGGGATGTGCCGTATGTCGCCAAAGCGCTGAAGCGAAACGAACTGGACTACGCCCGATTCGTCGCCGAGGATCTTCGCTTCCACAAGCTGCACCCGCTAATTCGCTGGCACATCGGGGTCACGCACGGGCCCGATACCGATGTCGGCATTTTCGGCCGCTGGTTTCAGCGTCACCTGGACGATGAAATCTGGGGGAAGTATCGGGAGACATTCAGCGGTGCCGATCTCGACGATCAATGGCGGGCGATGTTCGCGATGTGCCGGTTTGTGCGGCACCTGGGGCAGAATCTGGCCGAACAAACTGGATTAAGCTATCCAAACGACACTGATCGCCAGGTCAGTGCGTATCTGAACACGATCAGAAAAGCTCCCTGTACTCCGGATTAATCTGGGTTCTCTATCAGTCATTCACCGCCGGGAACCACTCTATTCCCTGCCACTGGCTACTCTATGAGGAGCAGGCTGGAGGGAGCCAGAAAACGGTCGTTCCAGAGTGGAGTTCTCGGCAGGCCAGCCCTCTGCAAGCAATGCTAGCCGCCAGCTGGTCGCGAGGGATATGTTCATACAGGGGCGTGATAGTCGTGTTGAACCCGGAGTATGCAAACTCGATCAACTGCCCGCGCTGTGGCACGAGGAACCGTCAGGACAGTCAATTCTGTGGCCACTGCGGTAAGCAACTCGGTGCACCTGCGTGTTCGACGTGCGGGCATCAGAACAGCATACAGGATGAGTACTGCACGTCGTGTGGCTCGGCGCTCTCGCCAAACCAGCCGTCGGTCTCGGTAAACGTGCAGCAACCGGTAGCCCCGGTCAACAACTGGGGATACGGCTGCGCCATCGGGGCTCTGTTCATATTTCCGCCTCTACTGGGATTCATCGCTTTCATAATCGGAATCGTCAACCTGTCTCGCGGGCATGTCGGCCCGGGAATCGCGCAGATGATCCTGGCGGTCATCTGTGGCTTGATCGGAATGGCGATTGGCGTAGCGGCACTGCTCTGAGGAAACGAGTCGTGCGAGGGCCTCGCCCTCGCACGACCGTAGAGGAGGGTATGGTTGGCAAATCAGACCTGGCCGCGCCAGGCGCCAGTTTCCTGTGGACGGTTTTCAATGAACTCCTTGAAGCGTTCGAGATCGCCTTCGACCCGTCGAGTCATAAAGCCCAGTGCATCACCGATGGACTCTGTGAACCCGCTCGGTTCATAGTCCATCTGCAACATTACCCTGGATGTCTGATCGTTGATGTGATGAAAGGTCACCACGCCGGAATTGATTGCGCCGGTTCTGTTACGCCAGGCGACGCGCTTCTCCGGGATCTGTTCGGTGATCTCGGCTTCCCAGCTCTCATCCTGTCCGGCGATGTTCGCATGCCAGACGAGCCTGGTGTCGTCCACCTGGTGGACCTCGGTGACACCCTCCATGAAATGGGGGAAGTCTTCGAACTGGGTCCACTGGTTATAGACTGAACTAACCGGGGCGTTGATTTCGACGGATTTCTCGACAGTCGGCATTCTTCCTCCAGTGAAATCATCTTGCGCGAGGAATCGCGAACAACCACTTACGATTCACTCATGCAACCACCGTGCCACTGATATATTGCGCAATGCGTCAATGCTTGGTTGTCATGTGGCGCCACGACCGAGGCGTGTCGACATTGCGACGGGGGCAGCGTGTAGTATTCATGTAGTGGACTTTGGAATCTCACCCGGAGCCAATGAATGCCAGCTTCGACCGATATCCCATACAGCTTTTCGCGATCTGTTCCCGATAATTTCGAGTTCGTTGCCACCTACCCGTTGCTCACGTCGCCGGGAAGCATCCTCGGGCCGCTCAACATATTGGCAATTCTGGCATCGCTGGCCATCGTCTTCATCGCCTGGCGGGCCTGGCGGGCTCGCCCTCGCGTGGAAAACGGTCAGGAGTCGCATACGACGATCCCACCGGATGATCTACACCCTGCTTACGCGGGAGCGCTCGCATCCGGGCGGATCAGCGACAACCAGATCGAAGCCGCGATCCTGGAACTTATTCGCAAACGATCACTGGAGATCGAGCCCGATCACCAGCAGCGGGACAAGGTCCAAATCCGGATTCTGGATCGATCCGTGGTGTCTGATCCAGTGGAGTCGAGCCTGATGTCGCTGCTCGAGCACCGGGCGGTGGACGGTGTGATCAACTTCCGGACACTCAACGGGCTCCGGAAGGAGTGGGGAAATGTTCGCCGGACACTGGAACGCGAGATGGTCGACGCAGGCTGGATCAATCCATCGGCACTCCAGACCCGACTCCCGTTCGTGCTGCCGGGGGCGCTCGGGCTCCTGCTCGCCGCAGCGACGATTCCCGGTGCGTTTCTGGTCTCCAGCGGATGGCCGCTCCTCGGCGGAGCACTGGTGGGATTCGTCGGAAGTTCGGTCCTCGTGGCGGGTAACATCATGCCGCACACCACAAAGGCAGGAGAAGAAGCCGCGCTGCCATGGCGCGGATTCCGATCCGGACTGATTATCGCCCGGGATCAGGGTCATGGGACGCTCGATCTTGACGGCGCCTTTCCCTATATCGTGTCCATGGGCATGGCGCCGGGCTTCAACCGATATCTGCGCCGGGCGAGCCAGTCCGGCTACATCCCGGAGTGGATCGGACCGCGGCCGCTGGTTCAGGAATGGCCGGAAGGCTGGCACACGTACTGGATCGCTTTCCACACCGCGCTCGGGCCGACTGACCCGGCCAACACAACTGCTCCAAGCGGCTCACCGTGGCGTCGGAGTTTGACGGGCGGAAGGTTCTAGGCCAGCCATCAGCCTGAACCGTCCGAAAGGACAGCGCATTCAATTCCGGGCACGCATTAGAATTCTGAACCATGAACAGGATTCGATTCGACTGAAGGCAGACGATGACTTCCCTCCGAAACACGCGACGCTACGCACTTGTTGTCCTGATTCTCGGAGTTTTTCTGCTGCTTCCTGGCAACGCATCCCTGACCGCCGGGGCCTCCGACAGTCAGTCCGGGCTCCAGGATGAAGCGGGTGTTTTCACCTCCGACGAGCAAGCCGAGATCGACCGGGCGATTCAGGATGTCGAACAGTCTGGTGCGCCAACTATTGTGTACCTTCGACTGTTCGACACCGAAGAAGATCGAGCGGTCCGTGACGCGCAGGAGTTGATGGAGGAGCAGAGCATCGAATCGTCGCCAGACGCGCGCGACGGGTTCGTGATGTTCTTCAACCTGGATCCCGACGACCCGAATCGCGGCGAGTTCGGCGTCGTTGCCGGCGAGGCCCATTTTGGCGATGGAGCCCTGCCGCAATCTCGTCTCAACCGCATCCGCAACGAAATGCAGGACTATCTCGCGGACGACCGGATGGCGGAGGGCATCGTTCATGGTCTCGAGATGGCGGCGGACTATCTCGAACAGGGTCCGCCGGAGCCGAGCGCGTTCGAATCATTTCTGGAGCAGGTCGCGACCGGTCCACTCAGTTTGCTGAACGTCCTGGCCGTCGGCTTCGCGGGTATCGTCGCCGTTTTCGGATTACGGACCTGGCGCGATCGCCCGCAGGCCCGCAACGTCATTCAGGAAGAGACAATTACGCCTCCCGGGAATCTGCATCCCTCGATTGCCGGAGCGCTGGCCGATGGTTCGATCCAGCAGCACCATATCGAGGCGATGCTGATCGAGCTTGCCGATGCGGGGGCGATCGGAATCGAGCCCGATCCGAATCACGACAAGAAGGTCACTGTCCGGATCCTCGATCGCGACCAGGCCTCGGGACCGGCTGAAGAGGCACTGATGCAGGCTCTGTCTGATAACGCGACGGGGGATCTTCTCGATCAGGATGCACTTCGAAGCGCACAGAGTTCGTGGTCTGATGTGCAGGATTTCATTCGCATGCACCTCGAAGAACTCGGCTGGTTCGACCGAGACGCGTCGTCTCGCCAGGTGCCGCTGATTCTGGGAGGTGTCCTGGCGTTCGTACTGGGATTGGTCGCACTCCTGCCAATCTTCGTTGTCGAAGAAGGGTGGGCACTGGTCGGTGGAGGGGCGCTTCTCCTTGTCGGCCTGACGCTTTTTGTGATGGGACTCGGGTTCCCGCGCACGAGTGTCGAAGGTGAGCGACAGGCCGTGCCCTGGCGCGGCTATCGGGAAGGTCTCAAATCGGCCGCTCGGCAGGGTTATGGCGCGATCGACCTGGATGAAGCCTTCCCGTACATCGTCGCGTTCGGACTGGTTCCTCAGTATCAACAGCATCTGGAACAGTCCAGCGAGGCCGGGTACGTGCCGCGCTGGATGGCGGTCAGCGGTGACCAGACCGAGTACTTCGCAGGCGCCTGGTTCATCTACTGGACCGCCTTTCATACCTCGGTGAATTACTCCGCCAGTGCCAGCAGCGGGTCGGTTCCGGGTGGCGCAGCGACCGGTAGCGGAGGAGCCGGCGGGCGCTTCTGACCTCAGGCAACGGTTTCCTTATCTCTGGCGGTGCGCTACGCTGCTCGCGTGGTAATCGCACAATGACAGGGGAACCATCATGGCGCGGATCAAGCTCTCCGAATGGCAGATGGACAAGTCGGGACTCGAGGGTTCCAGCGGAATGGTCGTCGCGAAGCAGGAACGCGCCGCGACAGCCGGGGCACAGATGCTGGCAAAGGGCGGGAACGCGATCGACGCTGCCTGCGCGGCAGCCTGGGTGATGGCGGTGATGGAACCGCACCTGAACACCATCGGCGGTGCCGGGTACATCGTCTTCCGTGAAGCGAACGGCGAGGCTCATTGCATCGACTACTCTAACCGGGCTCCGATGAAGGCGACCCAGGAGGCGCTTTCATCTCGCACCGGTCCGCAGTTCAGCGGTCCGCTTGCTGCCGCGGTTCCGGCGACCGTATCCGGACTGACGCTGGCCAGTGAGCGCTTTGGCAAACTCCCCCTGGAGACTGTCATGGAGCCCGCAATTGACGTCGCCGAAAACGGCATGGAACTCGACTGGCATCTGGTCCTGCATCTCGTGCTCAACCTGAACGAATTGCGAGCCCAACCGCACTCCCGCGATGTCTTCCTGGTTAAAGGTGACCCGGGCGTTGCGCACGGAGAGCACACACTCCGCCAGACCGACCTCGCCAACACGCTCAAACAGATCGCTCAACACGGTCCGGAGGCGTTCTACACGGGTCCGATTGCCCGGGAGATTGTCCAGTTCGTGCAGGGACAGGGTGGATTGATCGAGGAATCCGATTTCGCGAAGTTTGAAGCGACGATCGCGGCTCCACTTCGCGGCCGGTTTGACGACTACGACCTCCTGACAATGCCGATGCCGTCGCCCGGATTGATGACGCTGCAGGGGATGGGAATCCTCGATCAGTTCGACCTGAACCAGAGTGGACACAACTCATCGACGTCTCTGCACCTGATGACCGAGGCGTATCGGCAGGCGTTTGCCGACCGCGACGCGTACTTCGGCGACC
>SLMJ01000051.1 GCA_007133615.1 Thermomicrobiaceae bacterium
TGAGCGGGTTCGTCGGTGAGTTCCTGGCGATCCTGGCTGCGTTCCGCGAGTATCAACTCGCAGGAATCATCTCGATGGCCGTGGTGATTCTCTCAGCGTGGTACATGATGTGGATGTTCCAGCGTGTGGTCTGGCAGCGCGCTCCAGGCGAGCCACCCGACCATGACGATCCGGAACTGAAAATGGCCGAAGACGAAGCACCACCAAAGGTTGCCGGTGGTTCCGGGGATCACCATGAGGACGTTGATCCGCGGACATTGCCCGATGTTAACGCCAAGGAGATCCTGACGCTGGCGCCGCTGGCAATTCTCACCATCTGGATCGGTGTGCACCCTGGCCCGTTCATGGAGCTCATGCAGCCGGCGCTGGAGGCGCTACTTGAACCATTCGGTGGAACGGGCTTCTAGAAGATGAGTTGTAGCGCAGAGATGCGACCAGACTGTCGGACCGCACACAGCAGAATCGGACGCTCGATGAGCGCCGAACTGACTATCGCAGGGACGAAGGAGTAACGAGTGCCACTGGAGCTTGCACATCCGGATTGGGGATTGATCCTCCCGCTGCTGATACTTGCGGGAACGATCATCGCGCTGCTTGCGACGGACCTGATCCTTCCTCGCGACAAGCAGGGTGCCGTTACGTGGGTTGCGTTGATTGGACTCGTTGCGGCCCTCGGTTCTCTGCTCACAATCGACTGGAGCGCCGGGGAGAGCACGTTCCAGGGAATGTTCCGGGCTGACTCATTCAGCCTGTTCATCAACATTGTCGTGATCTCAGCCGGTATTCTGGCCGTCCTGATCTCGTCATCCTACGTGCAGTCGCTCGAAGAACGCGGCACGATGCCAATGCCAGAGTATCTGGCGCTAATGATGTTCTCGATCCTCGGTGCGATGCTCGTTGGTGCCGCCGGTGACCTGCTCATCCTGTTCATCGGTATCGAGATGGGCTCGCTGGCGGTGTATACACTCACCGGCTTTGCTCGACGACGCATGACATCGATCGAGGGCGCGCTCAAGTACTTCCTGCTCGGGTCCTTCTCCAGTGCGATTCTGGTTTTCGGTATGGCCTGGGTCTACGGAATGACGGGAACGATTTCGCTACCGGAGATCTCCACTCAAGTTGGTGAGATCATGGCAGGCGAGACGCTGCCCGAGCCGGCGCTGCTCCTGGCACTGCTGCTCCTCGCGGTCGGTCTCGCATTCAAAATCGCAGCAGTTCCGTTCCATATGTGGACGCCGGACGCCTATCAGGGTGCTCCAACACCGGTCAGTGCGTACATGTCTGTGGTTCCGAAAGTGGCGGGCTTTGCGGCACTCGCCCGCGTCATGGCCGAAGGCCTCGGCCCGCTGAGCGACACCTGGCTGCTGCTGATCGCGATTCTCGCCATTCTGACCATGTTTTACGGCAACGTCGTGGCAATCTCCCAGCGAGATGTCAAACGCATGCTGGCGTATTCCTCGATCGGGCATACCGGGTACATCCTCGTTGGCCTGGCAGCGTATAGCGAGGAAGTGCCGATCGAGATGAGCATCGGCAGTATGCTCTTCTACCTGTTCGCCTACACATTTATGAACATCGGGGCGTTCAGCGTCGTGACCTGGCTCCAGCATCGAGGGCAGGGCGTTGATCTCGATTCGTTCAACGGTCTGGGAACCCGGAGCCCGTTGACGGCGCTTGCAATGGCGATCTTCATGCTGTCACTGATGGGTCTGCCGCCGCTGCTCGGCTTCTACGCCAAGTACTACGTGATTCTTGCGGCGATTGAAGCGGATATGATCTGGCTGGCTGTCGCGGTTGTTCTCGCCAGTGCTGTGTCTGCCTTCTTCTATTTGCGTGTCGTCGTTGCGATGTACTTCAACGATGCCGAGGGCGAATGGCGACCGCAGGCGACGCCAATGCTCGGGCTGGGTCTGATGATCATGGCGGTCGGGACGGTTGCATTCGGATTCTTCTCCGGGCCGGTGCTCGATCTCGCGATGAACTGGGTCGATGCGTTCCAGGTCTAAATTCAGAATCAAGCGTGCGCTCTCGCTTCATTGAACGGACAACCTCACAATGGATACTCGCCGGCAGGACAGCAACCAATCGGTTGACCAGCATCTCGACATCGATGACCTGAATCCGGATCCATTTGCCCAGTTTCAGGACTGGTACCAGCAGGCCTGGGATGCGGGTATTCCGGATGCCAACGCCATGATTCTGGCGACAGCGACCGTGGACGGCATGCCGTCGGCCCGAACAGTTCTGCTCAAAGGACTGGATGAAACGGGCCTTGTCTTCTACACCAACTACGAGAGCCACAAGGGCCGAGAGCTGGCCGAAAACCCGCAGGCGGCTGTCGTGTTCTACTGGCAGCAACTCGGCCGGCAGGTCCGGACAGCCGGGCAGGTAGAACGTGTCACCTCGGATGAGTCGTTCGAGTACTTCAGCTCGCGTCACCGGGGCAGTCGACTCGGTGCCTGGGCGTCGCGCCAGAGTGAACCGCTCGAGTCTCGTCAGGAGCTGCTGAAGCGCGTTCAGGAACTCGATTCCCGATATCCCGGAGAGGACATCCCGCTGCCACCGCACTGGGGTGGGTATCGAATCCTTCCGGAGTTCTTCGAGTTCTGGGAAAGTCGGGAAAACCGTCTGCACGATCGTTTCCGCTACTCTAGAAACGAAGACGGCTCCTGGGATATCCAGCGGCTGCAGCCGTAGCCGTCTGCCGCTCGGCACCCCGCGCGATACAATCGGGTCAAGCTGTGCAATAGACCCGTATTGTCCGATTAGATTGCTGCTACGCGGGAGAACCAATGGCGAATTTGACCATCGTTTACGGAATTGTGTTGATCCTGACGGGCTTCATTGCCTACTTTGGCACCGGCCAGGAGAGCATGACCTCGCTCCTGCCCTCGATTGCCGGGATTCCAGTGGTCATCGCGGGAATGATCGCGATGAATCCACAGCGGCGGAAGATCGGCCTCTATGCGGCTGCGGGACTCGTCACGATTCTGGCGCTTGGCACGCTCCGCGGCGTCGGGATTCTGCTCGGTGGAGACGCAAGCACTGCGTCGATCATCAACACCGTGCTCTTCCTACTCTCGATCGGCTACCTGGCCGTGTTCATCTATATGTTTCGCGTGGAATCGCGTGCCGAAAACAGCGCCTGATTGTTCTAGCTTCAGAGACAACTCAAGAACGAACGACACTGGCGACCCGAAAGAGCATGTGCAATGCATTCCTTTCGAGCGGTGCGCGCGCTCATCTGCGCAATGCTGCTGTTTGTCACGCTGGCTCCTATTGCGAGTGGCACAGCGGCGAACCATGATCCAGAGTACAACAACCCGTATCTCTACGGGATAGCCGCGCATGCCTGGTGGCTGGATCCGGACGTTTACGGTGATCAATTGTTCCCGGCGCTTGATGAACTCGGTGTCACGACTGTGCGGATCGGAATTGACTGGAAACGTTTCGAACCTGAGCCCGGAAGGTTCGACTGGTCGATGTACGATCGCGTATTCAGTGAACTTGCCGACCGCAACATCCTGATCGTCGCCAACTTCAACACGATCCCGTACTGGGCTTCGACCGATCAGGATGGTTGCGCGATCGAATGGCAGGAGATTCTGGACTGTGAACTCGCTCCCGAGCATTACCGGTCGTTCGAGCGAGCAATCGAAGCGGCAGTTACTCGATACGCCTGGATCGAACACTGGGAGTTCTGGAACGAGCCGGAGATGTGGACGCATTTCGGCGATCTCAACTATCTGGGCTATCTGCGGACGTTCTATGACATTGCAAAAGAGATCAATCCGGAGATCACCGTTGCGGCGAATACGCTTGCCGGGCCCGGATATATCCGCTGGTTGTACAGGGTCAGTCATGACTGGTACGGCGAAGGCGAGGCCCCGTGGGATGCCGTGTCCTTCCATCCGTATGCGGAACCCAATGCTGACGCCGCGGCGCGGGAGGGCGTCGACCCGATCAAATCCGGACACATTGAAGAACTCCATGAGGTCATGAGGCAGTATGGCCACGCCGAGGCGCGCATCTGGATCACTGAGTACGGCTGGTTCGGCAGCCATGAGGCGTCCGCGCAGGTGCTGAGAGAAACACTCGACTGGATGCGAGGGCAACCCTATATCGAGTTCGCTCACTTGCATATGCTGCATGACTGGCATGAAGATCTGTATTCCGAAGACCGCGGCCTGATGGCGATCGTGCCGGACGAACATGGCCGCACGACCCTGGATGAGAACACACAGTTCACCCCGAAGTCCGCCTACTACAATGCATTCCGGGACCTTGAGAAGGGCGGCCGGATTCCATATCACGCTGCTGGCGATTCCCGGTATTTCTCCGCGACCGGGCATGTCGTTTCGGGTCGGTTTCTCGACTACTGGTCAAGGATGGGTGATTATCGGACGATTGGCCTCCCGCTGACGCGTCGGTATCCGAAGCAACAATCAGACGGATCGTGGCTTGTTGTGCAGGATTTCGAGCGCGTCCGCATGGAGTACCATCCGAACCTGCAGGGCACCAGACATGAAGTCCTCGGAACGCTGATCGGACGACACATCACAGCCGGGCGGGAGAACGAACCGGCGTTTAAGCCGCTTGAAAGCTGCGAGCCTGCCGCTGGCCGCGAATGCTTCGCTGCGACAAGCCACTCTCTCGCCTACGGATTCCGCGATTTCTGGAATCAGCACGGTGGGCTGGCCCGCTTCGGGTATTCGATTTCCGAAGAGTTCGAGGAACTGAACCCGGATACCGGTCGGATTCACACGGTCCAGTATTTTGAGCGATCCAGGTTCGAGTACCATCCGAACCTGGCTGGAACGCCGTTCGAGGTGCAACTCGGGTTGCTGATCAGGGACGACCTTGAGAGGACGGGCTGGATTCCGGCAGAATCGCCTCGTGATCCGACCTGGCGGATGTTCGAGTAGGCCATGAAAGCGAGGGGCGTTGACTGATTCATCGTCGAAGCGGGACAGGTTCTGGGCAATCTGGCTAATCGTAATCGGCCTGTTTCTGGTGAGCGGTGCGATTATCCTGGATCAACTGGCAGAGAAGGTGATCTCGGCGACTGGTGGGGTGATATTTGTCGGCTTCGGGCTTCTTACCGTGCGGGATCGAGAGCTCCATAAGTGGGTCCGGGAAGCGACCGCAGTGATCGGTGGTCTGGTGTCGCTGGGGATCGTGCTGGTGTAGGAAACCGGCCAGTTCGTTCCGAACCGGCCGGTTGGAGTGCGGCGAATCCGAACTAGCTCGAGAGAAGTCGCTTCAGCGAGGCTCCCAGACGGGCCAGGCCCTCTTCGTACCGCTTCATTGGCAACGTGGTGAATCCCAGGCGGAACGACGAACTCTTGCGCCCGTCGACATAAAAGATCGAACCCGGCAGGTAGATCACCCCGTCTTTCGCGACCTCGAAGAGAAGCTCGAAGCTGTCAGCATCTCCCGGCAGGGTTACCCAGACGAAGAAGCCGCCGTCTGGTGAGGTCCAGGTGGTGCCTTCGGGCATGTGCTCCTCGAGCGCGGCGAAGAATCTCCTGGCGCGCTCCGCGTAGTCCTTCCGCGCTTCGTTCAGATGCTCATCGAGCCAGCCGCCGTCGGTCGCCTGAACCACCATGCGCTGGACGATCCGATCGCTGGAAATATCGGTCGCTTCCTTGGCGTGCTGGAGAATCGGCTGGAGCTCCGGCGGCGGGCACAGCCAGCCCATGCGGATTGCGGGGGCAATCGTTTTTGAGAAGGTACCGAGATAGATGACGTCGTCGCTGTCTGCGCGGAGTGGCGGAGCGCCGCTATCTCCGAACCAGAGCTCGCCATACGGGTCATCTTCGACGAACGGGACGTTGTACCGATCGGCGATCTCCAGCAGACGACCCCGGCGCTCCGGCGAGATCGTGACGCCCGTCGGATTCTGATACGTCGGAATCGAGTAGATGAACTTGGGGCGCTCAGCCCGGTTCAGGGCGGCTTCAAGCGATTCCGGAATCATCCCGCCGTCGTCCAGCTCAACGGATTCGTAGGTTGCCTGAAACATGTCGAAGACCTGCAGAGCACCGAAGTAGGTCGGTGCTTCAACAATGACCGTGTCTCCCGGATTGAGAAAGACCCGGCTGACGAGATCCAGCCCCTGCTGAGCGCCATTGGTGACCATGATCTGTTCTGGTGAAACATCCACGTTCCGCTGGGCCATCCGCTGGGAAATGCGTTTCCGCAAGGGCGGGTAGCCTTCGGTGTCCCCGTAATACATAACGGTGTGTTCGACGTCCCAGGCCCGTCGGTTGGCATCCCGCAGGTGTTCGATGGGGAGAAACTCGGGAGAGGGGGTGCCGCCAGTGAAACGAATTGGGTCCGGATGGCTGTTCAGTTCGCCCATTGGCATATTGAACGATGCATGGATGGAACCAGAACGATCAGAGACCTTTTCCTGCCAGCGAATTCCCACGAGTTCTCCCTTCCTGTTTCTCTCGAAACCCGCAATCCGACGCGAGCTTTGCACACGTCGTCAATGTTAGACGTCCGTGATCTCGATCTCCAGCCGCTTATTGCTCTTGCCTTTGCTGCGGGTGCCGACGATCTTGAGTGCCCCGATCTCACGTGTGTTCTTCACGTGGGTGCCACCGTCGGCCTGGATATCCAGTCCCTCGATCTCAACGATCCGGACTTCCTGAATGTGCTCAGGCAGAAGATTGATCTTCGTCCGGATCAGGTCCGGAATTTCGAACGCCTCTTCACGGGGCAGTACGCGCCAGTTCACCGGCCGAGCTTCTCCGATAACGTCGTTACAACGACCTTCGATATGCTGAACCCGCTCCTCGCTCAGGTCCTCCAGTTCGAAGTCCATCCGGGCGCGATCCACGCCCATATTCCCGCCGGTAACCTGCGCACCGAAATCCTTCCACACCACGCCACAGAGTACGTGCATAGCGGTATGGGTTCGCATGAGACGATAGCGATAGTCCCAGTCGATTTCACCGTGTACCGACGCTCCGGGCGATGGGTAGGGACTGTCAGCCGGCAGCAGATGCACTACCTCGCCGTCGATCCGCTTCATCCCCGTTACCGAAAGCCTGGCGCCGCCAGATTCGAGCACGCCTGTATCAGCGGGCTGGCCGCCGCCACCAGGATAGAACACGGTCTGATCGAGAACGACGCCGCTGCCGTCAATGATGTCCGTGACCGTTGCGTCGAACTCTCGTCGTTCCGGGTCATCGAGATAGAGCAGTGTTGTCATGAGTTCCCTTCCCAGAGCGCGAGATATCCCGCCTGACGCTGGTTAGCCTATCAAAGATCACGTTGCACCATTTCTGGCCCGGCGCATCGTTTGCAGAAACGACTCGACCGAAAACGCGGAAACGGCTTCACCGATAAGCCTGGTGGGAACAGCGTCCGGTTTCGTGAACCGGACGCAGCTCTTGCCCATGTCTGGCTTGAGACCTGTCCCCACATAGGCGTCCCTGAACCAGGCTGCCCGCTCGGCATCGCTGTAGATTCCCATGAGGTAGAGCGACACATAACGCTTCTGGGACGCGAGCGCCGCATACATGAGGGGATGGCCATTGTACGTATCTGGCTCGCGCTCCAGTGGAACGACCCAGGCGATCATGCCGAAATCAATCATTTCTTCGAAGCCAGGGTCGATGTTCTCGTTCACAATCGCTCGAATCAGTGAAACGAGCTCGCGACGTTCAGGTTCCAGCTCGGCAAGGTATTCGGGAACTGTTGTCGCACCTGACATCTGACAGGCCTTTCGTCGGCAGGTCACCGGCGCTCGGGTATGAATCGACACGTCGGTGAGAACCAGAAGTCCGCATCGAAGGGTAATCGTACACGTGATGACCCAAAAGGGTTATCATTAGTGCTAATGATAGCTGTCTACCTTATAGCAGGGCGACAGTTTCCTGATTTCACGGCTGCCCGACCTCCGCTCACGGCCGCATTCCGGATTTCCAGATTGCCTGTTCGCGTGTCGATTGTCGGTGTCGGTTGATTGATTACAAACTACCTTAGGAGGCAAACGCCACATGGCGAAACCACGAGTACGAGTTATTTCCCTTGGGGGAGTAGGCGAAGTTGGCAAGAACCTGACCGTTATTGAGTATCGCAATGATCTGGTGATCATCGATGCCGGGACAAAGTTTCCCGAAGACGAGATGCGCGGAATCGACCTCATTGTTCCTGACATTAGCTACGTTCTGGAACGGGCCAATAAACTCCGCGGCATTCTGATTACTCATGGTCACGAGGACCACATCGGAGGACTTCCATTCCTCCTCCCGCAATTGAAGAAGATGGCGCCGATTCCGATTTATGGATCGCAGCTGGCGATCGAGATGATTCGAGCCAAGCTGGAAGAGATGGGCGTTGCGGACCTCGCCGAGTTGCACGTAACCGAGCCACGCGAGCAGTACCAGATCAGTAAGCAATTCACCGCCGAGTTTATCTCGGTCACACACAGCATCCCGTTTGCTAATGTGATTGGCCTGAAGACGGACCTTGGCTGGGTCGTACACACCGGCGACTTCAAGTTCGATCCGACCCCGCCGCTGGGTCCGCCAAGTGACGAAGAACGGATGCGCGAGATCGGTGATGAGGGTGTCCTGGTCATGCTTTCGGACGCCGTTCGTGTGGAACGTGAAGGACATACGCCGTCCGAGGCGGTCGTCAGCGAGACCCTGGACCGGGTTATCGGCGAGGCAAAAGGCCGGGTCGTACTGACGACGTTTGCATCGAATATTACCCGGATTGATCAGACGATCAGGGCCGGAGCGAAACACGGCAGGAAGGTGGCCGTCACCGGGAGAAGCATGGAGCAGAGCACCCGTGTTTCGACCGAACTTGGCTACCTTAATCCGCCCGACGACACCATGGTGCCGATCGATGTCGCGATGAAGCTTCCCCGTGAACAGGCGCTCCTGATTACGACGGGAAGCCAGGGTGAGGCATCCGCCGCGCTCGCCCGGATTGCATCTGGTGAGCATCACCAGATCAGGCTCGCGCAGGGCGACACAGTCATCCTCTCGGCAACTCCTATTCCGGGCAACGAAGAGTCCGTCTATCAGACGATCGACTTGCTGTACCGGCGCGGGTTCAAGGTTGTCTACTCAGCACTCGAGCCGACAATTCACGTTTCCGGGCACGCCAGTAAAGAAGAACTAAAGCTGATGATGCGGCTCATTCGCCCGAAGTTCCTGATTCCAATCCATGGCGAATATCGTCACCTCAGATTGTATGAGGAGATGGCCGTAGAGATGGGGTACAAGCACGAGCACGTGATGATGCCGGAGCTTGGCCATGTGCTGACGTTTGGCCCGCACGACTGCCGTCAGGACGGGACAGTCAAAGCAGGCGCGGTACTGGTGGACATTATCAGCAAGAACCAGGTGCTCCTGCGAAATCGGGACGAAGTCGCGTCCAGTGGCGTAATCATCGCAACGCTGATCGTTGATCGCGAGAGCGGTGACCTGATCGCCGGGCCTGACCTCTCTGCTCAGGGCCTGAATGGTCAGATCAGTGACAAGGCGCTCCAGAAAGCGCAGGAGTCACTCAAGAA
>SLMJ01000395.1 GCA_007133615.1 Thermomicrobiaceae bacterium
AGCGTCCGGCGCTGCATCATCAGTGTCCCCGGCACAGCCGCTTATTGCGAAAATCAGGCTCGCGAGAAGGACGACGAAACCGCGCCAGTGCGCCTTTCTCGTACCGTCCGGCGCGAGGTATCTGAGTTCGGCGATGCAACGGCGATGATGAACGCGTCCCATAATACCTGGACAGTATCACGGGACGCGTGGGCGTGCGAGCGCCAGGGGCTACGTTGCCTGCGGCGCGATGTTCTGGTTGTGCCGAAAGACGTTCTCGGGATCGTACTTCATCTTCAGGTCAACCAGGCGATCGTAATTCGCGCCGTATGCCTCGAGAAGTCGTGTTTTTCCCTCGTCCGCAGGGTCGTCAAGGTCGTTTACGTAGACTCCACCGGTCAGATGCGGACGAAGCTCATGGTAGAAGTCGCGTGTCCACTGGATGTTCTGATCGCTGTCTTCGGAGGATTCCCAGGAGGAAAGCAACATCGCGTTGAACACTGCGTCGCGATGGACGTAGGCTGTTGCGTCCGGCAGGATGCGGGTGTTTGCCCCGGCTGTCCCGGTTATGACCGTAACGGTAAACGGAGACGGTACCTGTGGTGCGAATTCGGCGATGACGCGAATGGCATCGTCCGAGAGCGTTCTGGAAAGGCCTGCCTTCCAGTAGTTCTGGCGACCGTAGGGCGAGGCCTGGGTGAGAATCGCCTGCTGTTCCTGATAGGTTGATGGGCGAATCAGGTCCGCGACAGGCGTGCCGATCTGCCGGAGCGGTTCGACGACCTGATCGCCCTGCTCGAGATCTCCACAGTAGCAGATCGCGATCGCAACGACCTGATGCCCGTCTGGTGTTGTGAGAGCGGCAGCGTATGCCGTGAGTTCATCGGGTGATGACTGGATGAAATCCCGGTAGAACGTCAACACCTCGGTGATCTGATCGAGCGGATACAGGATCATCCCGCCCAGAATCTGTGGTCCAACCGGGTGCAGCTGATACTCGAACGACGTCACGATGCCGAAATTGGCTCCCGCGCCGCAGAGCCCCCAGAACAGATCCGAATTCTCGTCGACACTTGCGTGAATCAAGTCTCCCTCGGCAGTAATGACATCGGCGGAAAGCAGGTTGTCGATGGTCATACCGTATTTGTTGGTCAGCCAGCCGAACCCTCCTCCGAGCGTGAGGCCCGCAACGCCCGTGTGGGCAACGGTTCCACCGACCGTCGCCAGGCCGAACGCCTGTGCTTCCTGGTCGAATTCGCCCCAGACAACACCCGGCTCCACACGCGCGGTGCGGTTCACGGGGTCGATCCGGATGCCCTTCATTGGCGAGAGGTCGATCATCAGAGCGTCATCAACGATGCACTGCCCGGCAACATTGTGCCCACCGCCACGGATCGTAATCTCCATGTTCTCGGCTTTGCCGAACTCGAAGGCAGCGATTACATCTGATGCACTGACGCAGCGGGCGATGAGTGCCGGGCGACGGTCGATCATCGCGTTCCAGATCGTCCGGGCGGCATCGTACTGATAATCCGCTGGCTGCAGCAGCGTTCCGCGCATTCGCGAACGAAGCTCATCAATCGACGCGCTGGACGGTTGAACGGTTACAACCATGGGACGAACACCTTTCCTGATACTGACCGCGGGATTCCCAAGTTCCAAATTCCCGCAGGCTCTCGTATGATCAGAATAGGCAGGAGGATCACCTTGCAGGATCCTGATTCGGATCAATAAGGGCTCAGAAATGGCTCATTCCAGAGTGGACCGTCCGTACTGGAGTCAGGTGCTCCGCGCTCTGCGCGAGGCCCGGGGCATGACCCAGGATGGCTGGGCAATGCAGATTGGGTACGGTCGAGCCACCGTCAAGCGATGGGAAGCGGGGGAGACCGTTCCATCCGCTGACGCAGAGATGAAGATCATCGCGCTCTGTCACGAGCGAGCGTTGTTTCGACCGTTCAGTGAGGGTCCGCTGGCCGGTGTCCGGGTGAGGCCCGAATGGCTGGCAGACCTGCTGGCATCTGCGCGCCTCGAGCATGGCAGGCTGCAGTCGCGAGCAACATCCGGGGATCGAACGCTGGATGTTCCCGAGACTCGCTATGCGATGAGCGGCGAGGTCGCGATCGCCTATCAGGTCTTCGGCGATGGGCCGGTTGACGTTGTCCTGACTCCCGGAATGGTGTCCCACCGGGAACTGGAGTGGGAGCACCAACGCTTCGCCGAGTTCATGCGGCAGTTCGCGCGTATTGGCCGCGTCGCGATATTCGATAAACGGGGCACCGGAATGTCGGATCGTGTTCCAACCGGAACGCTGGACGAGCGGATGGATGACATCCGGGCGGTCATGGATGCGGCAGGTATGGAGCGAGCGGTACTTGTTGGCATTTCGGAAGGTGGGCCGCTTTCGATCCTGTTTGCCGCGACGTATCCGCAGCGAACGCTTGCACTCGCTCTGTATGGTGCCTTCGCCTGTGAATGGAATCCGGAGGAGAACCCGCCCGAGCGGACAGCACCTCCGGATGAACAGGTACAACGCATTCGGGATAGCTGGGGCAGGAACGTCGATCGCTTTCTGGGAGTCTATGCTCCGTCTGTCGCGGACGATCCTGAAGAGCAACGGTGGTGGTCACGCTATCTCCAGTTCGGGGCAAGTCCTGGGGCAGCTGTGGCATTGATAACCATGAACTGGGAAATTGATGTCCGTGAAGTACTTCCAGCGATACGGGTGCCCACGCTCGTCCTTCACCGGAGTGGTGATAAGGCATCCAACGTGATGCATGGTCGGTATCTGGCAACTCGTATCCCTGATGCGGAGTATGTCGAGATGGACGGCGGGGATCATCTCCCGATGTATGGAGATACCGAACGGATTGTCCGGGAGATTCAGCGTTTCGTTGCTGGCGTTGAGTCAAATTCGGAGATCGACGTTGTGCTGACGACGGTACTGACCGTCCTGGTGGAACTGCCGGGGGCGCGCTGCGCCAATGAGGAAACGATTCTGATAGACCAGGGGATCAGTTCTGCCATTCGGGAGATCGAACGGGCAGGTGGCGGGATCGCCCGGCAGCTGCCGAACTGTTTATCTGCCTGTTTTGATGGCCCAAGCCGGGCAATTCACTCCGCCAGGGAGATCGTCGCTTCTGGTCGCGCGCAGGGTATGGACGTACGTGCCGGCATTCACACAGGCGAAGTACAGCGCACGGCATCGACCGTATCCGGAAAACCGGTCGCCATCAGCGAGCAGATAGCCGGACTGGCCGGTGACGGTGAGGTTCTGATCTCCCGGACGGTTGCGGACCTGGTTGCCGGGTCCGGAGTTTCCTTCAATGACGTTGAGCCGCGCCTTCTGGCAGATAACTCACAGCAACTCCCGGTATTTCGCCTGCAGCGATAGCGATGACCGGGGCGCGAGCCCCGGTCATACGCCTGCCTGTAATGCCGAACACGGCATGGCGGCGAGCGAGTTGGTAGCCGGCAGACGGTCTGGTCTGCCCGCCGACGATGGACGATGGTTTCGAAGTGCTTCCGCTCTTATGTGCTCATCAAGTCACTATCACCCGGCTATCGCTAGAAGCGATCGAGAACATGTTCAGGCTGTCGCCGCCTGGACCCGGCGAACCTCAAGATCTTCGGCTCGGGACCAGATGGCGTGACCCAATGGCGAGAGTGCGATAAGGCCGGCGATCCCTTCGACGTAGTTGGTGACCCCGAATGGAACGAACCGGGAGACCACCATCACTCCGAGCGCGGCAACAACCAGCCAGGCCATCCCACTGCTCAGTATCCGGCTGTGGACAATCCCGATTGCGAAGCAGATCGTGCCGAGTGTAAGGCTCACCCCAGATGTCAGGAGTACCGGAACGAACCATGGCATCAGGGCTTCCTGAGCAGCCTGAATGTTCCCACCGGTCTCCGCGGCGGCAAGCGGGGCGAACTCCATCGCCGGAAGAATGACTGATAGCGAGCCTCCGAATACAACTAGCGGCACCCCGATCGAACTCCATTTCTGCTCTCCCGCGTCACCCAGTTCAATGCGGATTGCGAGAAACGCCAGCACCATCAGAACGAAGCCGACGGCAAGGAGAAGGTGCGCCAGCCCCCAACGCGTCGGATCAGCGGAAACAGCTGTCGCGATTGCTTCAGCGTCGGGACCGTAGGCGATATACGGATGGTAGATCCACCCGGCCAGCACCACGAGTGGCGCAAAAATAACGATTGCTCCCTGGATTCGCTTGATTGTTGTCCTGTTCATTGGGTTATCTCCTCTCGTTCCATAACGATGTGAAGAAGGAGATTCCGCGCTGTCCTGCACAGCGCGGAAACCCGGTTCCTCGTTACTTCGATGCAGTGACGAGCAGCATGCGAGGCGTGACCGTCATCGCTCCATCTTCCACGAATTCTTGCCATCCGGTTACAACTGCTTGCTCCAACGCGGCCTGACTCTCCAGGTCCGCCTGACCGACGGCTTCCGCCAGAGGAGTACTGTGCACGTACTGCCACATGAACTCTCTTGGGGCTGGGAGCTTCAGTTTTCGGTTGTAGACCTCGATCGAAACGTCCCGGAAACCCGCGTCACTTGCCAGTGATTGCAGCAGATCCGGGTCGTTCAGTGAGAACACCATATGGACGAACGGACTTATCTCTGGATTGATGTGCTCGCCGATGGCATCGGCAAAGACAACGAATGGGGGAGGTGTCGGGCCAGTCACGCTAAGTGCGAGACGGCCGCCCGGAGCCAGTACACGGTACATTTCCGCGAGTGCGGCAGGCTTATCAGCCATGAACTGGAGACCAAGCTGGCTAAGCACGACGTCGTAGGCACCGTCCTCGATTGGCATTGACTCGGCATTGCTCTGATACCAGCTAATCGAATAATCGGCAGGTGTGACTTCGCGAGCGACGGCAAGCATGCCGGGATTGAGATCCAGGCCCGCAACGACACCGGTTGATCCGACGAGCTCTGCGGCCAGTCGGGTTATCGTTCCGGTCCCGCAGGCAACATCAAGCACTCGTTCGCCCGGGCGCAGGGCAGCCGCTGTGATAAGTTCGTCCGCGAGTGGTCGTCCGATTGACGGCGTGAAATAGCGTTCGTAGATCTCGGGCGCGCTTCCCCCGTAGGTTTCATAGAAGGTCACTTGAGCCATTTTCGTACGCTCCTTTCAGGAACTATGAGTCAGACCCGGTTTCAGTGATTTCCCCTGGCAACGAGACTATGGCTTCGCTGGTTCAGGTGACGGGACGATTCCGAGCTCGATGAACAGGCCCAGCTCATCGAAGAGTGACCAGCACTCCACGATCTTTCCGTTGGCGATGCGATCGATATCGTGGCCGGCGATCTGGCATTGCTTGCCGGTAGGCGGCATGCCCTGGAACTCACCGGTGTTGGTCCCACTGGCTTCCCAACGGGTCACCACCAGATCATCTTCTGCGATCTGACTCTCAATGGTGAAATGCAGGTCAGGAAACGCCCGCCGCAACGTCGCGAAGTATTCCCGGATACCGTCAGGTCCGAGCGTGTCGCCGCTTGCGATCGAACCGTGGACGACGAAGTCACTGGAGACATAGTCTTCGATGACATCGAAGTTGCCCTCGTTCCAGACGTCCTGGATGCTTCGACTGACGAGGTCCTTGTATTTTCGGGACACGAAACTGCTCCCTTCGACTGAATCAGAACGAGTAACGTCGTGATTCGAGACTAGGGAGATCTGGAGATAAGCTCATGCCCCGAAAGGGGTATTCGACCGGGGTATTTCTTTTCCGAGCCAGGGGTTCAGTGAGGGCTGGCGTCTTCCAGTAGATCAAATTTGCTGGCCGTGAAAACGGCTTCGGTGCGACTGCGCACACCAAGCTTGCTGTAGATATTCCCTGTGTGCTTCTTGACCGTCTGTGGGGAGATATACAGGTGTCCGGCGATTTCGCTATTGGTCAAGCCGGCGGCGAGTAGGCGAAGGATTTCAATCTCTCGACTGGTCAGCGGCTCCGTGAGCGAAATCGATACACCGGGTTTTCCTGATAGTCCACCGTCAAACGCCTGGAGCAAACGGGAAACGTAGTCCGGCATCGTCTTGCGTGCGCGGGCCTCCTGTATCAATCTCAGCATCGGGCGACCGAGATCGGCGAACAGGCGAATGTAGCCTTCTGGCTCGGCGAGCCGCAACGCACGCTCGAGTGATTTCATTGCTTCCACCCGGTTACCTTTGCTCCAGTGGGCCATCGCCCGTATTGCGAGCGCCTCGATCTCGATGGCAAGTCTCCCGTCAGACCGGGCGGCATTGGTGAGCTCGTCCACGATCTCCATAGCGCGCTCCAGTGCCGGGGCGTCACCCCGCATCACCAGCGCTCGAGCCACAGCGAGCCGGGCGCTTTCGCTCTCCGGACGACTCTGCCAGGAGCCGCCCTTCATCATCGCGTCCGACCAGTCAACCGCGGTACGGAGCCTGTCGCGCGCAAGCCAGAGTTCGAGCTGCAGCCGCTCGAACCGACTGAGCCATTCATGCATCGGCGACTGTTCCAGAAGTGCCCTGGCACGCTCCAAATAGTCGGATGCTGCATCCGGATCGTTGCCAGTAAGCTCGAGCCTGGCGGCGATAATATTGCCGGCGATCAATGATCGGACATCGCCGCTCAACTCGGCACGTTCGATCCCTGGGACCAGATGTGCCCGGGCCTGCTCCATGTCGTTCCACTCGTAGAAGACCTCAGCCATGCGGATATGCACCCATCCAACCACTGCCAGCGGCAAGCGACCCCAGAGCTCCGGATTGCGGATGACTTCCAGCGCTTTTTCCCAGTACGAGGAAGCCTCGCGCAGCAGACCCTGCCGGAGATTCAGATCAGCGAGCGCACCATAAAGATGGACCGACTGCACCTGGAATCCGGGGGCGTGGCTGAATTCAAGTAGCTTCAGGTAGGACTCGTGCGCCTCGCGCCAGAGTCCATTCGCACGGTAGGTGTCCCCCAACGCCCCGTAGACTCCGGGCCGGTAGGTCAAGTCATCATCGGGAAGATCACGCAGTGCCTGGTCCGCGTACTGTTCGGCACGAGGAAGATCACCCTGAAAACAGGCGATGAAGCAGCGCATCGCTGTAACCTGAGCCAGCCGGGCACGACTGGTACTCTCCGGTTCCTGTCCGAGCACCTCCTCGATGGCGTCCAGCCGGCGGCCAACGTCATCGAAGGCGCCACTGAAGAGCATCAGAGAGGCATCAGCCAGCCCCAGCCCGGGATGTTCTTTAATCCATTCGGCGGGAAGCAG
This sequence comes from Thermomicrobiaceae bacterium, assembly GCA_007133615.1. GTDB lineage: Bacteria > Chloroflexota > Chloroflexia > Thermomicrobiales > Thermomicrobiaceae > SLMJ01. The sequence continues at coordinate 7,232 of SLMJ01000395.1, forward strand.
ATCGAGCCAGCGACGCAACACCGCGAACTCGCCCCCGAACAGCTTCACGTCAAGATAGCGACCGAAGATCTCATTGACCAGCTCGATATCCTGACCGTCGACGGCGTGTTGAAAGGCCGGATCCGGCAGATCGGAGGACAGGTACCACCTGGCTGCACTCCGGTGCAGGGTATCGACCTCCTCCGGGAATTGACGTGCCAGCTCTTCGCGCAGCACATCGCCGAAGAGCCGATGGTAGCCGAACCACTCACGGTTCTCATCGAGCGCCCGAACGAAGAGTCCGTTCCGCTCGATCGTGTTGAGCATCGTCTGGGATTCCCCGGTGCTGAGTCCCGTTACCGCCGCGCAGAGCGGCGCACAGAGTTCCTGGAGCACGCTGGTGCGCAACATGAAATCGCGCAGATCCCCGGGCAACCCGGTCAGCACATCGTCCACAAGGTAGTCGGCGATGAAGCGATGCCTTCCACCAATCTCCTCCGCTCTCGCACTCGGGTTGCGCCGATAAGTCAACGCGGCCAGGTGGAGCCCGGCGATCCAGCCTTCCAGCCGTTGCAGCAGGAGATCGAGCTCCGCCTCAGGCATTTCCAGATGCATTGATGAGACAAAGAACGTTCGCATCTCGGAATATGTGAACTGGAGGTCATCGACCCCGATCTCCAGCAGCTTTCCACGCGCCCGGTGCCTGGCAAGCGATATCGGCGGTTCAGCTCGCGACGCCAGCACGACGTGGCAGGGCGGGGGCAGGTGGTCGATCAGGTAATCGAGTGATTCGTGGATCACCGGGTCGTCTATGACCTGGTAGTCGTCCAGGACAAAGATTAGCTGGTCGGGTATCTCGTTCGCCGTATTCAGGAACGCTGAGAGCAGAGCGTCCCGGTCGGGCATCATCCCACTCAGGAGAGTGGCCAGAGAGCTTTCGAGGACCTCAGGCTGCTGCCGAGCCCATCCGGCGAGCAGGTAACGGAAGAAGCGACCGAGCTCGCTATCCTCCGGGTCAAGCTGCAGCCAGGACAGGGGCAGGTCGGTTTCATGTGCCCATTGCGTCAGGAGCGTCGTCTTGCCGTAGCCGGCCGGAGCGCAGATCAGGGTCAACTGGTGGTGAGGAACCCCGTCTTCGAGCTGGCGGACAAGTCGCGAACGAGCCACCTCGTAGCGAGGTCGCGGTGGTATGCGCAGCTTGGTTGCGACAAGCGAAGAATTCATGATCCACCGCCGGATAAGTTTTGCGGAATTTGATCAGTAGCGTACCACACTCACCAGGCGGACTTGTGCTTGTGTCAGACCGTCCGAATCATCCTTATTGGAGCTCACCGAAGAATTGCCTGGCGTGCGGATAATCGCGCAGCTCTTTCCCATCGCGAATCCACTGGCGGATGTCCGGATGACTGCCGAATCGCTCCTTTACCGCGCCCAGCAAATCTTCCGCCTCATGTGGACGGATAACAACGACACCATCATCATCGGCGACGATCAGGTCACCCGGATTTACCGATACGCCCCCACAGCTCACCGGAACGTTCACCTCGCCGACCCCATCCTCGCCGTGCACGCGACCCACTTTACCGGAGACCGTTCGCGAGTAGACCGGCCAGCGAAGATCGGTAAGCTCCATCGTATCGGTTACTGCCCCGTCAGCGATCAGGCCGGCCGCGCCTTGCTCCTTTGCCAGCAACGCGGCAACCCCGCCCCAACAGGCATCCTCGGTCGAATTCAGGCGATCGACCACAATGACGTCTCCCGGCCGCGCCTGCTGGATGGCCACCCGATTGGCAGTGATGTCCATCGGCGGCATGCGGACGGTCAGTGCTGGTCCCACTAGTCGGATATCTCGCCAGACCGGTCGCATCCCGGTATCCATGAACCCGAAGTGCTGGATGTGTCCGATGTCGCCCACACCGATCGACTGGTATGCCTCGATTACCCATTGCGGCAGAGCGTCAACTCGTTCCTGAACCAGAATGGACATTAGGCGACCTTCCCTGGTTGGCTATGCGTCCTGTCGCGCGCTGGAGTGTTCGCTGATTATAAGCGGCAGCACGACGGCAGATATGCTACAGCCCGGGGAACATCTCCCCGGGCTGTGCGTTCAATTTCGTGTTGTCTTCGATGTCGCTACAGGCTTCCGAACACCTCGTCCATCGCGTCCGTGAGTTCCGAGACAACCGTATCGATCTCGGACTTCTGAATCGTCAGCGGTGGAGACATGGCGACGCCGTCTGGCGTGGCGCGAA
>SLMJ01000068.1 GCA_007133615.1 Thermomicrobiaceae bacterium
AAACGGCATTGCGAAGGGCAATCAGCACCCAGCCCTGTCGATCCAGGAACGAATCGGGGGGATCGATTTGCCCGCGTTCAAAGGACTCCCTCACCGGTGCCGACAGTTGATGTTCCGCGAGAATCTGATCAGCAAGCGCCAGAATGTCACCAGGTTCCCCACCGTGCTGGATCGTCTGGGCAATTGTCAGCACGTAGAGGACGTTCGCATCCTGCGTGACTTCGTGCGGATGCGTGATCCAGGCATCCTCGCGGGCGTATCTTGCGAGCAAATCTGGATCCGTCTCCGCACCGAAGATCCCCAGTGGACTCACGCGCATTAGCGCACCATTCGCCTGGGAATCGAAGTTCGGTACACCCTGCAATCCTGCCTGGGTGGTGTTACCGACATCGAACGGTCCTGACTCGATCCAGTCGACGTATGCGTTCCTTGCCCGTCCCTGATCGTAGTCACCCGTTTCTACAATCGTCCGGCCCAGCGCCAGTGCCATTTCGGAGTCGTCAGTGGGCTGTCCGGCGATCGTATTCCAGGTTCCGCCATCGTGCATGTCGGTGACGCCGTCCGGGTACTGCCGGGCGATCTGGTCCGGCGTCTGGAACTCGACCAGGCTTCCCAGTGCATCGCCGATCAACTGCCCGAAGAGACAGCCACGGGCACGATCAATTTGCTCGTTCACGAGCCCTCCCCTTCGTCGTTTTTGTGATTGTCCCGCCCGCGCGACATTTCGAAGATGTCCACAAATCGATCAAGCAAGATTCGTTCACCGGAAATACTGATTCGATACGACGCCAGCGCCTCATCCACCGACACATCCCGACTTAGGAGGGGAATGATGGAACCTCGAACGTCAATAATCAGATCCGGATCGCCGATTTCACCCTGGTCAACGCTGACACGACCCGCATCGACATTCGCGTGGATAACGAACTGGCCAAACCAGAGCTCGAACTGTGCCGAGAGGTCCCCGGCACGATCCGCACGGAACGAGGCGCGAAGCGCACGAATTGGCGGATCGACATAGCCCGGCTCGGGCAACGAGAGGGCTCCCCAGCGACCGAGCCTGAGCAGCACGTCCTCCAGCTCGCGGCCGTAGGTCGTCAGGTCATACACGATTCCGGACGCCGGACGAGGTGCGACCTCACGCTGGATTACCCCGCTCTCCTCCATCTCTTTCAGACGAGATGATAGAACGTTGGTCGGTATGGTCCGCAATCCCTTTTGCAGATCCGTGTAGCGCTTGGGGCCCCCAAGTAGATCTCGCACGATCAGCAGTGCCCACCGCTCGCCGACGAGCTCGAGCGCTCGCGCGATTCCACAGAATTGACCGTAGCGGCGTCGGGCCATGATCGATTTACTCCCTAGTTGACAAGGCGTGCTGCAGATGTCAGACTGTACTTGCTTTTAACAAGTATACCGGTTGCGTGTCATATCGTCAGTGAACCATCGAACATTGGAACGAAAGGCCGCAACCGCATATGCCATGAACGTATATGACAAATCAGCATACTATCGTTTATCCTGTTGAGTGCCGGCATATGCCGGCAGGTGACTACGGCCCGGCTCCCCTGACACCCCACCGTCACGGGCCGTATTCACTCTTTTTTCAGCGGACGAACCTGACACATCTGATTGCACGAACTGCAACGAACCTGGAAAGGAACTGACTTGAGAAAGGTGATTGTGACCGAAAACGTCGCGCTCGACGGAGTGTTCGAGGCCCCGGAGACATGGTCAGGGCAGTATCAAAGCCCGGATCTCCAGGCGATCATGTTCTCGGGCATGCAATCGACCGACACGATGCTGTTTGGCCGTGCGACGTTCGAAGAGTTCGCCGCTTTCTGGCCCGATTCGGATATGGAGCCGTTCGCGAGCCACATGAACTCCATCGAGAAGTTCGTCGTTTCACACACATTGAGCGATGCCGAATGGGGTGCGGGAAATCCCGTTCCGATCATTCGCGACCTCGCCTCGGAGGTTCAACAACTCAAGCAGAAAGAGGGAAAGAACATCGGTGTTATCGGCAGCGGTGGACTTGTTCGATCACTTCTCGATCACAATCTTGTCGACGAGCTGATCCTGGCAGTGCATCCGGTCGTTCTCGGCGGTGGCAAGCGCCTGCTTGGCGATCAGCAGCGGCGCACCCTGGAGCTTATCGACTCCCGGGCGCTCGAAAGTGGCTCGATCTATCTCGCCTACAAGCCATTGCCAGTGAACTAACGACTGCGTGCGACACAAATTCGGCAACGAACGAAAGCCAAACCAGGCCCGGAAAGGAGAATGAATGTCTATTGCCACACAACCGGAACTGGTTACCCGGCCGGCACAACCGTCAGTCGTGATCCCGGTCGAAGCCTCGTTCAGCGAGTGGAACCGGACGATCGAAGCGATTCCTCAGATAATCACCTGGATCGAGCAGAACCGGATCGAGCCCGCCAGCCCGCTCTTCTATCGCTACCGAAGAATCGGCGATCAGACCAGGCCGTTCGTAGTTGAGATTGGCTTCGCGCTGCACGAGCCTGTTGCTGTGCCTGAGCCGCTGACGATCTCGGAGATGGAAGGCGGCACCTACCTCACCTGCCTGCATCAGGGGCATCCTGACGGAATCTTCGATACGTCCGCGCAGGTAATGAAGTGGGCGCAGGAGAATGGCGTCAAGCTCGACGTATCCACCGAGGGAGAAACCGAGGTCTGGAAGGGCCGCTACGAGTTCTTCCTGACCAATCCGGACGAGGAGCCAGATCCCCAGAAATGGGAGATCAAGCTGGCATGGCTCACTCGAGATTGATTAAACGGAGACCGCAATGTCTGAGAAGCAAACCGATCACGAACTACCCGATCACCTCACGCAGCCGGTGATCCGGGCAATCGAGCGCGGAAAGGACCTGACTGCACGATGAATTCGCAACAGCGCGGCCGGAACGTGGTTGTCACGATGTTCCTTACGATGGACGGCGTGATGGAGGCCCCCGAAAACTGGCACAAGACGTTTCACAACGCTGAAGCCCAGGCTTTCAAGCATCAGGAACTGTTCGACGCCGAAGCGTTGCTCCTGGGTCGACGCACCTGCGAGATCTTCGCCGGAGCCTGGCCACATCGGTCCGATGAAGCAGGCTTCGCCGACCGCATGAACTCCATACCGAAATACGTAGTAAGTTCAACGCTGACAACTGACATCTGGACCAACACAACCGTTCTCTCCACCAACCCGTTCGAGCGGATCGCGGAGTTGAAAACCGGAGCCGGCGGTGACCTTCTCGTCTGCGGAAGCCGATCCCTCGCGCATGGACTGTTTCAACGCGGGATTGTCGATGAACTCCGATTCCTCATGGATCCGGTCATTCTGGGGAACGGCGAGCGACTCCTGCCGGTTCAGGGCGTCCAGGTTGATATGGAGCTGCTCGAATCTCGGGAACTCCATACCGGATCGCTCCTCTGCCGTTATTCGGTTTCGTCGAACACGCACCAGGAGGCCGCATGACGAGTCCCGCTTCCTCTGGTTCAAATCGGAAGATCATCTACTCGCTGGCGGTGTCGCTGGACGGGTTCATTAACGGGCCCAACGGCGAGATCGACTGGCATGTCGTCGATTCCGAGTTCATGAATTTCATTCATGCTCAGGTGAAAGAAGTCGACACGTTTCTGTTCGGGAGACGGATGTACGAGACGATGGTGTACTGGGACACCGCCGCAGACGACCCGTCACTAACCAGTGATGCTCGAGAGTTTGCGCACCGGTGGAATCAACAACTAAAGATCGTATTTTCGAACTCGCTTGACCAGGTTCAGGGGAATGCCAGGCTGGCCAGCACAACGCTTGAAGGTGAAGTCGAGCGCCTGAAATCAATCCCCGGCGGGGATATCGAGATCAGTGGGGCAACACTCGCGGCACAAGCGATGGCACTGGACCTCATCGACGAGTACCGCATGTTTCTCACTCCCGTGCTGCTCGGTGGTGGAACGCGCTATTTCCCCGAGTCCGGGCCGGGGTTTCCATTGGAACGCACAGGGTTCCACCAGTTCACTTCCGGAGTGACGTATCTCCAGTACTCGCGGACTGGTTCGGAAGCGCACAACGCATCAACAGTGAGGCAGTCATGACGCTTACTGACAAGGGATCCGGGACTTCACCAGCGCTGCAGGCGACGTTGCAGGAACTCGTCGATCGCGGCGACCCTCCAGGGCTCGCGTACCACGTGGAAAAGCGTGGTCAGCGTTATACCGGGGAGATCGGAGTTGCGAACGAGCACGGGGCGCCCGTCGGTCGAGACACGATCTTTCGGATTGCGTCGCTTACCAAGCCGATAACCGGCGTTGCGACGCTGATGCTGATTGAGAACGGGACGCTCCGACTGGACCAGCCAGTCGAGCAGATTGTGCCCGAACTGGCTGAACTGCGAGTGTTGCGGCATATCAACAGTGATCTCGACGACACCGTGCCGTTGAATCGATCGATAACGGTGGGAGACCTGCTGACCTTCCGAATGGGAACCGGCCTGGTTCTTGCACCGCCAGGAACCTATCCGATCCAGCGGGCAATGGAGAACGCCGGCCTCGGATTCGGTCCGCCGGATCCGGCCGGCGTGCCCGAACCCGATGAGTGGATTCAGCGGTTCGCGGAGCTGCCGCTCGTGCATCAACCGGGCGACCAGTGGATGTATAACACCAGCGCAGACGTACTCGGCGTAGCGCTCTCCCGCGCGACCGGAAAGCCGCTGCCAGACCTGCTGGACGAGCTGATCTTCAATCCGCTGGGCATGATCGATACTGGGTTTCACGTGCCTCCAGAGAAGGAAGATCGGTTCACCTCACAGTACATTCGCGATCATAAGTCGGCCACGCTCAGGGAACTCGAGCCTCCGTCGGACGGGCCCTACAACACGCTTCCATCGTTTCCGTCTGGCGGAAGCGGACTCGTCTCGACAATCGACGATTTCTGCACGTTCGCCAGGATGCTGCTGAATCGAGGATGGCACGACGGAACAAAGGTGTTGAGTGAAGAGTCACTTATCCAGATGACCAGCAACCATCTCACCGGGCAGCAACGCCGCGACGGTGAATTGATTCTCAGCCCGGGAAACGGATGGGGATACTGCCTCGCTGTCAGAGTAGATGAAACCGATGAGCCTGGCCGAATAGGAAGCTATGGCTGGAGTGGAGGCCTTGGAACCACCTGGTTGAACGATCCGGAAGAAGAGATGATCGCGCTGCTGTTCACCCAGGTCCACTTCGATTCGGCGGCATTGCCGGATGCGGCAAGAACGTTTCTGAACCTCGCGCTCGAACTATGAGGAATCGAGTTTTCGTCGAACGTCGTGTCGAAATTCGACTTCGCCGTTCGTCACGGTAGTGACAGTAGAACGCGTTGATCGGGGCCCGGGTGGGCCTGCGAATCAGGTAGAGTGAAAGGACGGAAACAATGCGCGTGATGGTGTTTATCAAGGCGAACGAGCACTCCGAAGCCGGGGTGATGCCCAGCGAACGACTCATCACCGAGATGATGAAATTCAACGAGGAGCTCGTCAACGCAGGGATCATGGTTGCTGGAGATGGACTGCATCCCAGCGTCCGCGGCAAGCGTGTGCATTTTGACGGAGATACCCCTTCGGTGGTCGATGGACCGTTCCCGGAAACCAAGGAACTCGTTGCCGGGTTCTGGATCTGGGAAGTTGAGTCGATGGATCACGCAGTGGAACTCGTCAAGCGGATTCCGAATCCGCCGGAGGAACAAGTCGCGGGTAATGAAGGCATCATCGAAATCCGGCCGATCTTCGAAGCCGACGACTTTGGTGATGAATACACTCCGGAATCCCGGGCACTCGGCGAAGAGCTCGATGAGAAGATGCAGGGGCGACTCTAGCAATGAACAAGGGGGCCGTTCTGGTTAATTCCAGTGGTCCCCTCGACGAAGTCACACATTCACGGAAAGAAGCCAGCGAATGAACTGGACTCTCGAGGTGGTGATCGTTCCAGTAACCGACATCGATCGATCGAAATCATTCTACTCGGAAACTCTGGGATTCAATGTCGATCATGATACCAGCATGGGTGACGACATCCGGATCGTGCAGCTAACGCCACCGGGTTCTGGTTGTTCCATTGTCATCGGAAAGGGTGCCGGGCTCGATCGCATGGAGCCGGGATCACAACACGGTCTCCAGCTCGTCGTTAATGACATCTGGAAGGCACACGAGGAACTAAGAGGCCGAGGGGCCGAGATCTCCGCGGTCCAGGCGATTGTCCCGGAAGGGATGCGACCAGCCACAGAAAAGGATGACCTCAACAATGTTGGATTCATCTTCTTCGAGGACCCGGACGGAAACAGCTGGGCAATTCAGCAGATCACTGACCGGATGTGATCTACAGGAAAAAACCGAGAAAAGTGAGCATGGAACGATGCAGTTCGTTAACTACGTCAACTTCAATGGGAACTGCCGTGAGGCGTTCGAGGTCTACCATCAGATCCTCGGTGGCGAGATCGACGGCATGATGACTCACGCCGAAATGCCATTGGAGGGAGTACCTGAAGAGTGGAAAGACAAGATCCTGCACGCCCAGTTGAACGTCAACGGTGCGCTTCTGATGGGCTCGGATGCGCCTCCCGGTGATTATCATCAACCGAGCGGCACCTACGTCTGCATGCTGGTCGATACTCCGGAAGAAGCCGAGCGCATTTTCGGGGAGCTTTCGACAGACGGCCAGGTTGAAATGCCGATCGACGAAACACCCTGGGCAAGGCGGTTCGGCATGCTCCGTGATCGCTTCGGCGTGCCCTGGATGATCAACTGTCTGAAACCCATGTAGCCGGACCCAACCTGTACTGTCGATCAGGTTGACAGACTTATGACTAATGCTACTATCCGTACAGAACATGTGTTCCGCATCATCAGCTTGTGCCATGGTGAATACATGAGCTGCAAATCGGCTCCACCGCTGACTGGCGGCGGATTTCACTAACGGCAGTTACCGAAAGGGCCAGCACCATGAATGTGGTTCCGTACTTCAACTTCAACGGCGAATGCCGCGAGGCGTTCGAGTATTACCACCGAGTGTTCGGCGGCGAACTCGCCGCGATGATCACCCTGGCCGACATGGGCGTGCCGGATCCCGGAGACGGTTCGAGCAATCTGATCATGCATGCACGGCTCGACTTCGAGGGCCAGACGATCATGGCTTCAGACGTGACGGACTCATTGAACAACGCTCCCGCTCCGGTGCAAGTGTCAATCCATCCGGATACCGTCGAAGACGCCGAGCGAATCTATGCAGCGCTCACTGAAGGCGGTGAGATTGTGATGCCGCTGGAAAAACAGGACTGGGCGGAACGATTCGCGTTCTTCAAAGATCGTTTTGGCATTCCCTGGATCATCAACGTAGAGCCTTCAAACTAGCTATCTCCGAAACGCGACGGCTGACTGTGGCGCATAGAGATTTCGGTTGATGGAGCGGACCTCCTGCAACCGATGTAGCGAAAGGTAGAACAATGGCTGGTGTACGAGTCCTGGTTGGTACCCGCAAGGGCGCATTCATTCTGACGTCCGATGAAGGCCGGCAGAAGTGGGACGTTCAGGGACCCCTGTTCGCTGGTTGGGAGCTCTATCACCTCAAAGGCTCTCCGGTAAATCCAGAGCGGATCTACGCCTCGCAATCAATGGGATGGTTCGGCCAGACCATGCAACGATCTGACGATGGCGGCAAGACCTGGGATACCGTCGGCAATGAGTTCATCTACGATGGGGTCCCCGGGACGCATCAATGGTACGACGGCACCGATCATCCCTGGGAATTCACCCGTGTCTGGCACCTGGAACCGTCATTGAGCGATCCGGATACGGTGTACGCCGGCGTCGAGGATGCCGCACTGTTCAAATCAACCGATGGCGGCATGACCTGGAGCGAGCTTTCCGGCCTTCGAACCCACGCAACCGCCGACGGCTGGATGCCCGGCGCTGGCGGACTCTGTCTGCATTCGATCGTTATCGACCCGACCAATCACGATCGCATGTACGTCGCCATCTCTGCCGCCGGGACGTTCCGTACCGAAGACGGTGGCAAGACGTGGCGGCCCTCGAACACCGGACTCGCTTCCGAACACATACCTGATCCAGATGCGGATGTCGGGCACTGCGTTCACAGAATCGCCATGCATCCGTCCCGACCGCAAACACTCTACATGCAGAAACACTGGGACATCATGCGCTCCGATGACGGCGCGAACTCCTGGTACGAAGTCAGTGGCAACGTACCTTCTGACTTCGGGTTCCCGATTCAGGTTCACTCTCACGAACCCGAAACTATCTACGTCGTTCCGATCACCAGCGACATGGAACATTACCCCCCTGAAGGCAAGCTCCGGGTCTATCGCAGCCGCACCGGAGGAAACGAGTGGGAACCACTGACGAACGGACTTCCGCAGGAACATTGCTACGTCAATGTTCTGCGTGATGCCATGTCGGCTGACGAACTCGAATCGTGCGGCATTTATTTCGGAACGACCGGGGGCGACGTCTATGTCTCACCGGATGGAGGCGATCATTGGCACGCAATCGTGAACAATCTGCCGGCAGTGATGTCCGTGGAAGTGCAGACGTTGCCGTGATTCGAGTCGTACTGCCACAGGGACTACGCACCCTGGCAAATGTCAGCCGCGAGGTTCAGGTAGAAATCCAGGGAGAGGTTACACAGCGCTCGGTTCTGGATGCGCTGGAAACGGCGCATCCGGCGCTGAAAGGTACTATGCGGGATCACCAGACCCAGCTGCGGCGACCCTTTATCCGGTTCTTCGCCTGCGAGCAGGATCTCTCCCACGATTTGCCCGACGACCCGCTCCCCGACGAAGTGGTTTCCGGACGGGAACCATATTTGGTAGTAGGGGCAATAGCTGGCGGTTTGTTGCCGCCCGTCCGATCGGAAACAAGCTGAAAGGTCAGATCTGTGACCCGCGCGTTACTTCTCCTCGGGGCAATTGCGGGACCTATATACGTGTTTGTTGTCGTCGCACAGGTACTCACCAGGGACGGATTCGAGATAACCCGGCATCCGGTTAGCCTGCTGTCGAATGGTGAGTACGGCTGGGTTCAGATCCTCAACTTCGTCCTCGTCGGAACGCTAGTACTCGCCGCTGCGGCTGGACTGCGTCGCGCGATGAGTGGCGGCCACGGTGTTGTCTCGGGGCCGGTTCTGCTTGCGCTGTTCGGCGTCGGGTTGATCGGCTCGGGCGTATTCATCGCTGATCCAGCTAACGGCTTTCCGCCGGGAACCCCCGCAGGCGATCCAGTTGAGGTCACGACAGGTGGAATCCTCCACTTCGCCTTCGGCGGAATAGCGTTCGTGAGTTTCGCCGCTGCGTGCCTGGTATTCGCGCGCCGTTATTCTCAACAGGCTGACTCGACTATGGCGATTTTCTCTGCGACTACGGGAATCATCTACCTCGTGGCGTTC
>SLMJ01000211.1 GCA_007133615.1 Thermomicrobiaceae bacterium
ACGATCCATTTCAACCGCACCTCCGACTTCACAAGTTCTCAGGTGACCTCGCTCATCTGCACGCTGTGAGGCTGACCCACTCGTATCGGGTTGTCTTGATGCTGGAAGTATCTGAACGCTCGATCACGCTGGTCGACATCGGCTCCCACGACGAGGTCTCTCGATAGAGCCCGTCAGGGAGCCGGTTACCTTACCCCGCACTCCGTGCCAGCTCGGCATATTCTTCACGCGGTGGCGAGAAGATGTCCAGCACCAGACACCCTTCCGGGCCAGCCACGCCCTTATGACGAACACTACCCGGAACGACATACGCCTGACCGGGTTTCACGACCTCCGGCCCATCCGGCGTCGTCAGCTCCAGTTCGCCCTGAAGAACGGCACCCACCTGCTCGTGCGGATGATCGTGCTCTGGCATCTCGGTGTTCGGTTCCAGCCAGACCCAGTTGGCCATCATCTTCTCGCCCATGATCGCCTGCATGGTGATGCCGTCAACCGGCGAGAACGACGGCAGGTCCTTGATCGTGTAGAAGCTAACGCTGCTTTGATCACCCATTACCGATTCCTCTCAATGTCATCAATTTCTTCTCAGGATCGCCTCGAAGCACAATACCATCAGTCCCTCCGGCCGAACACAGGAAGGAAACGGTACGGTGCCTGGAAACGGCATTGTAATGATTTACGTCAGTATCGCGATGCCTCAGACACCGATCACCTCCTAAAGTGAATACACGGTGTTCCGATCAGTTCACCAGGTCCGCCCATGCACATCAACGTCATGACAGGAGTTTTTCGATGGCCAGGAAATCATTTACCCGAGACGAAGCACTTGAGATCGCCGAGAAGATCGGAATCGATTGGGGTCAAGAACCGTTCGACGTCGACCAGTTCAGAATGGGACTTGATGTCGAGCTCGAACACGGAGCACATGATCCGAAGACAAACGTAACCAATGATGACCCGATTACAACCGGGAAGATCGCGCTCGCTCATCTGAACGAATTGCCTGATTACTACTCCAGGCTCGAAAAAATGGAAGAAGAGGGAGAGGCAGCGCTCGAGGCTTCGCGATCTGCCGACAATCCACCTACTGAAAATTAGGCTCGGCCGGGATTTTCGCCGTATGGGTGATAGAATCGGAGCAATTTTGTAGGGCTGGTTGACCCGTTTTCGGCCAATCAGCAGCCGGACCGCTACCTGAGAAGACGAGGAACCAGTGACGCAAACTGATTACCGTTTTATCCGTGCCTGCCGCCGGGAGCCGGTCGACAAGACACCGGTCTGGTTCATGCGTCAGGCGGGCCGGTACATGCCCGAATACCGGGCGATCCGCGCCAACCACACGTTGCTCGATATCTGTGCGCAACCCGAACTCGCGGCTGAGGTGACGCTTCAGCCGGTCAATGCACTCGACATCGACGCCGCGATCATCTTCGCGGACATCCTGTTGCCGCTGGTACCGATGGGCATCCAGCTCCGATTCGCCAAGGGCGAGGGGCCGGTGATCGACAATCCGGTTCGTACGGCAGCGGATGTTGATGCGCTGAAGGTGCTCGATCCGGAAGAGGCGACTCCGACCACCCTGGAGGCGGTGAGCATCGTCAGCAAAGAGCTCGAGGGCAGGATGCCATTGATCGGGTTTGCCGGTGGGCCATTCACCGTCGCCAGCTACATGATCGAAGGTGGCAGTTCCCGGAATTACCTCCACATGAAAGGGCTGATGTACGGCGAGCCGGAAGTCTGGGATCGTCTCATGACGAAGCTCTCCGACATGACCGCGCGCTATCTGTTGGGGCAGATCCGCGCCGGTGCATCGGCTGTCCAGATCTTCGATTCCTGGGCTGGTGCGCTGAGCCCCCACGACTACCGCCAGCGGGTTATGCCGTATGTGCAGCAGATCGTTGATGCGATCAAGCCAACCGGCGTGCCGACGATCATCTTCGGCACCAGCACGGCTGGATTGCTCTCGACGTTTTCCGAACTCGGGACCGACGTCGTAGGAGCCGACTGGCGCATCGACATGGAGTCAGCCTGGAATCTGATCGGCCATGATCGAGCAATCCAGGGCAATCTGGACCCCGCCCTGCTGTTTGGCCCGCGCGATGAGCTGGACCGCCAGGTGCAGAGAATTCTCGGTGAAGTGTCTGGACGCCCCGGACATATCTTCAACCTTGGGCATGGCATCCTGCCGGAAACGCCGGTGGATAACGTCAAGTTCGTTGCCGAGCGCGTCCATGAACTGACCGGCAATTAGATCGAGCAACCATCCTTGCAGAGGGGAGTTTCACATGGCCGACGAACGCGACCGCAAGAACCAGCACGAAGCGGATGACCAGGACGAGTCCGTTTCAGAGAAAGAGGAAACCGTCACCGGCGCTCCTATGGAGACCGAGGAAGAGGATCTGGACGTCGATCCAGAAGCCGACCTCGACGACGATGATGTCGAGGACGATGAAGACGACGAAGATTCTCCGGACTCCGATGAGGTTGTCGAGCTCTCGGCACAGGTCGAGTCGGAAGAAGGTGACGGCAGCGACGACGAACCGGCTGAATCGGAAGCTGAGAAGCCGAAGGAGTCAAAGGCCGCATCTGCTGCTCGACGCGGTAGCAATAAGGAGAATGGCAAGGACGCACCGGCGCCGGAGGTCACCGAGCACATCGGCGTGATTCTCATGGCCTATGGAGGTCCAGACAAGCTGGACGATGTGCCGGAGTATCTGCTGGACGTCCGCAGCGGCCGGCCGATGGAGCAGGAGCTCATTGACGAGTTCGTCGAACGCTATCGGGAAATTGGTGGCCGCTCTCCGATTCTCGAACTGACGCAGGCCCAGGCCAAAGGTGTCGAAAAGGCGCTGAACAACCGCAAGGCGAAGGAAGCCGGCATCAAGTACACGACCTACGTCGGCATGCGTCACTGGTACCCGTATATTCGCGACGTTGTTCCGCAGATTGTGGAAGACGATGTGGACCGAATCGTCGGCGTGGTGATGGCGCCGCATTACTCCAAGATGAGCGTCGGCAAGTACATGGACCAGCTTCGGGAAGGCCTCGAGAAGGCCGGTTCGAGCATTCCCGTGAACGAAGTGCATAGCTGGAAAGACCAGCCCATGTTCATTTCCGGCGTTTCCTCGCGCATCCGGGATGCACTCCGGAAGTATCCGTCAGATCTGCGCAAAGAAGTTCCGATCCTCTTCACGGCTCACAGCCTGCCCACCCGGATTCTCGAGTGGGGCGACGAATACCCGGACGAGCTGCGGGTGTCCGTCGAGATGGTTGCCGACCGGGTTCGCCAGCGACACTGGCGCTTCGCCTACCAGAGCCAGGGCGCGTCTGCGGAACCGTGGCTGGGGCCGACCGTGGAGGAGACGCTGGAAGAACTCGCCGCCGAGGGCTTCAAGCATGTCCTGATGGTGCCGATCGGATTCGTGTGTGATCACGTCGAGATCCTCTACGACGTTGATATCGAACACAAGGAACACGCCGAACAGCTCGGCATGGAGCTGAGCCGGATCAAGTCACTCAATGATGGGCCGATGCTCTGCCGGGCAGTGGCCGAGGCAGTTCGAAAGGCACA
Organism: Thermomicrobiaceae bacterium; assembly: GCA_007133615.1. Taxonomy (GTDB): domain Bacteria; phylum Chloroflexota; class Chloroflexia; order Thermomicrobiales; family Thermomicrobiaceae; genus SLMJ01. Next base: position 3,572 of record SLMJ01000211.1, read on the forward strand.
TGATCCGAACCACGTCGCTGAAGATGCCGAGGCCGAACTCGCCGGCGTCGGCGACGAGGACTGATCCGTGCCCGCAACATCTGACCGGCACGTAGTTATTGCTGGAGGCGGGATTGCCGGGCTGGCTGCCGCCTGGCGCCTCCAGCAGCTTCGCCGGGAGAGCGGGGCCGAATACCGGATCACTCTGCTCGAGGCGAGCGATCAGCTCGGGGGCAAACTGCAGACCGAGCAGACGGATGGGCTGATCCTCGAAGCCGGTCCGGATTCATTCCTCTCCTACAAACCAGCGGCGATTCAGCTTGCCCGGGAACTGGGTATCGAAGATCGAATCATCGGGACTCGTGATACCGGAGACGGAACGTTCATCCTCCGTGAGGGTCGGCTGGAGCCGCTGCCGGAAGGCATCACGATGCTGGTGCCGACGAAGATCAAACCACTTGCCCGGAGCCGACTGTTGTCTGCCAGAGGCAAAGCCAGAATGGCGGCCGAGTACTTCGTTCCGCCGAAGACGGACGAGGCGGACGAATCTATCGGCTCGTTCATCACGCGGCGCCTCGGTCGGGAAGCGTTCGAGCACATGGCACAGCCACTGCTTTCCGGCATCTTCGCCGGTGATGCTGATCAGCTCAGCCTGGGAGCTACGTTTCCCCGTCTTCGAGATATCGAACGAAAACATGGCGGCTTGATCCGTGGGATGCTGCACCAGCGCCGGGAAGCGGCAAACAACGCGTCCAGTGGCCCGTCGTCTCCTTATCCACCGTTCGTATCCTTTGCCGGGGGAATGAGTGAGCTACCTCAGGCGATTATCAGTCGCCTGGAAGATGTGGAGATCCGCACCGGGAGCGCAGTCCGGCAGATCGAGAAGAGCGCTGTCGGCTATCAGATCCGACTGGGTGACGGAGAGTCAATCGCATCGGACGCGGTGCTGCTCGGAACCCCGGCATATGCCAGCTCCGGGATCCTGCAGTTGCTCGATGGCGAACTTGCCTCGCTGCTGAAGCGGATTCCGTACGTGTCCAGCGCCACGATCTCGCTGGCGTATCGGGAGGAAGACCTCAAGGGGCGCCAGACCGGCCGAGGGTTCGTGATTCCACACGTCGAGAATAGGGAGCTTACCGCGGTAACCTGGGCGTCAAACAAGTTTGAGGGCCGCACGCCGGATGGACTCGCATTGCTGCGCACTTTCGTTGGCCGTGCAGGTCGTGAAGGTGCGGTTGACCTTCCGGACGACGAGTTGATGAGTCTCGTCCGACAGGAGATTTCCGAGATACTGGGGATCAATGCCGAGCCGGTGCAGTACCGGATCAACCGCTGGCGCCGAGCAATGCCGCAATACGTGCTGGGACATGTTGATCGGTTGAAACGGATTGATCAGCGTCTCGAACGGCACCCAGGGATCGAGCTGATGGGGGCCGCCTACCGTGGTGTTGGTATCCCGGACTGCATCGATAGCGGTACGCGGTCGGCAGATCGAGCACACGAGCTGGTCACCGTTTGATAGGGTTGACATAAGCGGATACTTGGCAGGAGGATTGAGATTCTCGAACAGGCTGTTTCAATTGTCCAACCGCTTATGGCAAAAGCGTTGTCAGAATCAGCAGAATGGGCCGCTGGCACGCCCATTGCGGCAACTAGAACGGTCCGTGTGCTCCCTTATTCGGGGTTGACGGTAGGTGCATAAGAGTGTTAGGTGTAGTTAAGCACTGACGGTCGCAACGTTATGTAGAAAGTAATGCGACCGGCTCGGTCGAATAAAAACGAGTGCCTGTCGCGCCCGGATTTTGGGAACTGGACGCACTCGATACAATAGCAGGGTTGAACCGATACCCGATTTTTTATCTTTATTCTTTACGTTTTTGCGGCGATTGCCGCATCCACTGCTCGAGTGGGCAGTGTGGATCGACTCAAGCGATTTGCGTAACGACTTTCAGAAGGGATGTTGATGATGGCCAGAGACGTGATCTCTGAAAACGTCACGACGACGCAAGAATATTATGATGGTCCCGCCAGCGAGATCTATCGCAATATCTGGCAAGACAACATGCACATGGGCATCCCTCCGTATGAAGGCGCCAGCCTCGAGGAGGCGATGGACAACACCAACCGTGTGATGGCCGAAGCCGCCGGTATTTCTTCTTCAGATCGAGTGCTGGACCTTGGCTGTGGCTATGGTTCTACCGCGCGGTTCATCGCAAAGCACTACGGATGCTCCGTTGTCGGAAACACTATTGGTAACGAAGAGCTGAGGCTTGCTCAGGAACGTGCTGAGCAGTCAGATGTCAGCCACCTGCTCAAGTTCGAGTGGGGCGATTTTCATAATGTTGAATATCCCGATGCCTCGTTCGACGTCGTCTGGAGCCAGGAAGCGTTCCTGCACGGCGCGGACAAGAGCAAAATTCTCAGCGAGTGCTACCGCGTCCTCAAGCCGGGTGGCACCTTTGTTTTCAGCGACATTCTGGTCCGTCGAGAGACCCCGCAGGCGGATCGGGAACGCATCTACGCACGACTGAATACCGTCGACATCTGGGACTTCGACGATTACAAGGAAGCGCTGCCGAAGCAGGGATTTGAACTGCTGAAGGCAGAGGATCACTCCCAGTATGTCGCCCCCACGTATGGCGGTATCGTCAGTGGCGTGCGCCAGTACCGTGACGAGCTGGTCCAGCGGATCGGCGAGGAAACGGTCGATAAAACGATCGCTGCGCTTGACTTCTGGGTCGAGTCGGCGAACGCCGGCAAGGTTGGCTGGGGTATTTTCCTGGCGAAAAAGCCGAGCTAGCGGCGGTTCTCCGCCGCGACTGATTTTCCCTGTCCTGAACGTTTATTTCAGTTCAGTGGATGCAGGGACACGTGTTTTTCGTATCCCGTTTTATGTATGGAAGGGTTTTGTCATGAACGCCTCACCACGGTCCGAAGACCTGACTCGAGACTTGTATCAGGAAGAGTACACACCTGATTTTGTGGACCGCTGGGACGAGCTGATTAACTGGAAGGCTCGCTGGGAGTCCGAAGGTGGTTTCTTCCAGGATATCCTGCGGAACTATGAAGCCGCGAAGGTTCTGGATGCTGCTTGCGGCACCGGATTCCACACCGTAATGCTCGCTCGCGACGGCTTTGACACCGTCGGCGCTGACGGCAGTGCCGAGATGGTCCGCAAGGCCCAGGAGAACGCCGAGCGCGCCGGTGTCAAGGATCTGCCGGTTGTCGAAGCCGAGTGGACCACGATGTCCCAGGCGTTCCCGAATCAGAAGTTCGACGCCATCATTGTTCTCGGCAACGCCTTCACGCATCTATTCGATGAGGGCGATCGGAAGAAGGCACTGGCCGAGTTCTACAAGTTGCTCAACGACGACGGCGTTGTGATCATCGATCACCGGAACTACGACAAGATCCTCGACCAGGACTATGACAATAAGCACGCCGTCTATTACCTGGGCGAGAACGTCAATGCCTATCCGGAAGAGATTACCAACGAGTATGTCCGGATGAAGTATCAGTACGACGATGGCTCGTCTTACCATCTGACGATGTGCCCGATCCGCCAGAACTATGTGACGGAACTCCTGCGCGATGCCGGGTTCCAGAACATCCGGCGGTACGGCGACTTTGAAGCCGAATATAGCTTCTACGATCCGGACTTCATCATCCAGATCGGCACGAAGTAACTGAGTGAATAAACTGGTGCCGGGCAACGGCGCCCGGTACCGGTTCATAAACGAGGTAGAAACCAGGTCGTAATACGGAAAGATACGAGAGGGGTATCACCGAAAATGAGTCTTAGTTTTGCACAGTCACCGTCCTTCCTGTTCACATCCGAATCCGTGACCGAAGGTCACCCGGACAAGGTCTGTGACCAGGTCTCTGATGCCGTACTGGATGAAATCCTTGCGCACGACCCGGAAGCCCGTGTTGCCTGCGAAACCGTTGCCGGTAACAACGTGGTCATCGTGGTCGGCGAGGTTACGACGAAGCACAAGTTTGATATTGAAAAACTCGTTCGCAACACGTTGCGCGAGATCGGCTACACCAACCCGGACCACGGCATCGATGCCGACACCTGCGAGGTCCAGGTTCACCTGCACTCGCAGTCGCCTGACATCAGTGCTGGCGTCAGCGAGTCCTTCGAAGCCCGGTCCAACGGCCACGTGACCGACGAAGAAGTTGCCAAGATCGGCGCTGGTGACCAGGGCATGATGGTCGGCTTTGCCTGTGACGAAACGCCGGAGCTGATGCCGCTGACGATGGCGCTGTCGCACCGGCTGACCCGCCAGCTGGCGAAGGTCCGCCATGATGGCACGCTGGACTATCTGGGACCGGACGGCAAGTCGCAGGTGACCGTTGAGTACTCCTACGGCAAGCCGAAGCGGATTCACACCATCATCCTGAGCACCCAGCACAGCCCGGATGTTGAGGACGAGAAGATGTTTGCGGATCTGCGCAAACTCGTTATCGATCCGGTCATTCCGCAGGATCTGCTGGATGATGAGACGATCTTCTACTACAACCCGAGTGGCCGCTTCGTTGTCGGTGGACCGACTGGTGACGCTGGCCTGACCGGCCGGAAGATTCTGGTCGACACCTACGGTGGTGTTGCCCGGCACGGTGGTGGTGCGTTCTCCGGTAAGGATTCGACCAAGGTCGACCGCACCGGTGCCTATGGCGCCCGCTACGTTGCCAAGAACATCGTCGCCGCTGGCCTGGCGGAACGTGCCGAGCTTCAGGTGTCCTACGCGATCGGTGTTTCCAGCCCGATCAGTGTGAACATCGAAACCTTCGGTACTGAGAAGGTCAGCGCAGAGCTGATCAACAAGCTCGTTGAAGAGCACTTCGACCTGCGCCCCGGCGCACTGATCCGCGATCTGGGTCTGCGCAAGCCGATCTTCAAGGATACGGCCGCCTATGGCCACTTTGGCCGGCCTGATCTGGATCTGCCGTGGGAGCGCACCGACAAGGCCGATGTGCTCCGTGAAGCGGCCAGCAACGCTTCGGCCGCTCGACGGTAACGAGTGCTGGAAACGCACACTTGCTGACAAAACCCTTTCCAGGACCCCTCTCTCCCTCAGAGGAGGGAGGGGTCGGGGTTCCCGCGGCCATATAACGGTCGCGTATTTGTCGCTAGAATTCTGTACACGATTTTCGAGGATCTGATCCAGGAGAAGAGGAAAAGCCGTGTCTTCGATTGCAATCGAGCTCGTACCGGCCGCGAAAACTGGCGGTGAGGAAGCAACCCGCAAAGAAGGACGCACGGTTCGCGAAAAGCTCGAAAAAGCCGGTATTCTCAATGACATCAATACGGTAATGATTCCCCAGGTCATCTCGGAGGACGAGTTCCGTCCCGTTGAACTGGAAGAAAAGCTGGATCCGATCGAGACCAAGCGGTATCTCAGCGAATCATTGCCGGTCGACTACATCGCCACGCAGGTGACGGTCTATTCCCCGATGGAGGACCTCCGCAAGCGTGCCGAGCGTCTCAGGAGCGAAGGCATCAACCGGGTGATCTTCGTTGGCGCACCGCGCGTCGAAAACGAACAGATGATTGGCCCGACCCCGCCGGAAGCGATCAGTGGCCTGAAGGACATCATCCCGTCCTGCGGTGTGATCCTGATTCCAACCCGGGAGTCCGAGGTTGATCGATTCTCCGCGAAGGTCGATGCTGGCGCCAACTTCGGTAACTCACAGTTGCTGTTCAGTGATTACATGACCACCTTCCTGGGTGATCTGTCACAGAAGACGGACAAGCGCCCGGAGGTCATGCTCACCTTTGCGTATGTTCCGAAGGCCGAGGCCAAGGTCGGACTCTTCGAGTGGATGATCTGGGACGAACAGCCCCAGGTCGAGAAGGAGATCGAGTTCGTCAAGAGCATCGCAGAAAAGCCGTTCAAGGAGAAGAAGGAAAAGCTGGTCGATCTCTACAAGCGAGTGATCGACGGAGCGCACCAGTACGACTTCCCGATCGGCGTGCAGTTCTCGATCCCGTATGGCCTTTCCGGCCCGGCGTTCGAGACTTACTCGGAAATGCTCGAAGTCTGGTCTCCTGCACGGACGCCGGTAGGCGCTCGCGGGGACGACTAGCCCACACGGAGAGCAAAACCAGGTATCGTCAAGACAGCCGCCTTACAAGGCAAGAACCCCCGGTCAACGGTGCCCGGGGGTTTTTCATGCCTTCCTCCGGGCCGTGTTAATCTATCAACGGTGACTATCCGCGAAATTTGCTGCGCGATTGTCGAACGTTGTGTTCGGGAATCGCGCCCGGCCGGGGAGGTATGCATGCGAATCGAACTGCAGCTCATCGTCATCGACGCCGCGGATCTGACCGCCGAGAGTAGCTTCTGGGCAGCACTGCTGGATGGAGAGGTCGATGCCGAGGATGACTGGCATACCCTCACGGTGAACGGCCAGCGGATAATCGGGTTCCAGCTTGCTCCGAACCATGTCCCACCGCAATGGCCGGATGGCGCGCAACAGCAGCAGATCCATCTCGATCTCTGGGTCGACGATCTGGAAGCGGCACACCAGAAGGCGACCGCACTCGGTGCCAGAATGATCCAGGCTGCTGAGGATCCGAACGCCGCAGAAGGGTTTCAGGTGTACGCTGATCCCGCGGGCCATCCATTCTGCCTCTGCTGGGGAGGTTAGGAGCAACCAGATGAGACGCCAGGCGGGTGTACCCTTGCAACTACGTTGAGGCGCGGACTCTGGCAACTGCCAGCGCTCCCGCGACGATCAACAGAACGAACAGAATGGCGAGCTCGCCGAAATCTGCTCCTTCTCCAAACCAGGAAGCCTGCAGCGCGTTGACGAGCCTCGTCATCGGGAGCACATCCGAAATTGCCTGCATAGTACCGGTCATCACTTCGCGGGGCGGACCGGTTCCGGAGAGCATCCACATCGGGAAAAATAGCCCGAGGCCGACCGCCTGTGCCGACCGTGCGGTCGGCATGACTGCGCCGAGGAGCAAGCCAAGAGTGACCAGGCTCAGCGCCCCAAGCGTAAAACTTACAGCCACTCCGCCGATGCTCACCGGCGCTTCCACATCGTAGATAAGACTTGCTGAGAGGATCAGCGCGACAGATCCGGCAAGCGCGAGCAGGAAACCCACAACAAGCTGGGAAAGAAGCACCGCATGCGCGCTGACCGACGACGCAGTAAGCCGCCGCAGAATGCCACGTTCCCGGTAAGACGCGAGATGCACCGGAACTCCGACCAGCGATAAGGCAACGATAACCGTCGCGATGTAGGACGCAGCGTAATAGTTGGCCGGCGTAGTTCCCTGCCATTCCTCTGCCGCTTCGGTTCCAAAGACTCCGGCCATTACCAGAAGCACGATGATCGGGAAGGCGAAGACGAACAGCAGCGTGAATGGTTCCCTCGTGATCAGTTTGAGTTCGACCGTGCTCAGGCGAGTGATGGTGTGCATCAGTCTGCCATTCCGTTCATCTGCTCCCGGCCGGTGAGCCGGAGAAACGTGTCTTCCAGTGAAGGCTGATGTACCCGGAGATCGCCAGGTACGATTCCGTTCCCGACCAGCGCATGGGAGACCAACGGCACGAGAGGACCGGTTCCGGTAACGGATACCTGTGATCCGAGCCTGCTCACAGAATGAACAACGTTCAGTGATTCCAGCCAGGCGAGGTCGTTCTCTTCAGTGGAAAACGTCACCTTCTGCGGACCGCCGTGGCGGTTGATCAGCGCCTGCGGTGAGTCCAGATCAATAACCTGCCCGCGATCGATAATCGCGAGCCGATCACACAGGATCTCGGCCTCGTCCATGAAATGGGTCACCAGAACGATCGTTTTTCCATGGTCACGGGCAGCTCGGATCAACCCCCAGGTCACACGACGAGCAGCCGGATCAAGTCCCTGAGTAAGTTCATCGAGGAAGACAATCTCCGGATCATTAATCAGGGCGAGTGCGATGAACAGACGCTGCTGCTGACCGCCGGAGAGGTTGGCAAACGCGGTACGCTCCTTACCAGCCAGGCCCCACTGCTCGATCAAGCCCGGCCAGTCTGATTCGCCCGGAACGAAGCTGGCAAAAAGATCGAGCGCTTCCCAGACACGGAGACGATCCGGGAGGGCCGACTGCTGTAGCTGGGAGCCAATTCGCTGACGCAGCTTCGTCCCGTCATGAACCGGATCCATTCCGAGAACGCGAATCTGCCCACGGTCTGGTTTACGCAACCCCTGAATGCATTCCACCGAAGTTGTTTTGCCCGCTCCGTTGGGGCCGGCGATCCCGAAGATTTCACCGCGGCGAACGTCCAGTGTCACATCTTCGACCGCAACCTGTTCACCGTATTGCTTGTGTAGGTGCTCAACCGTGATGACCTGGTCATCCATCGTTCGTGCTCCCCTGGTTCGGGATGTCGGTATCAATCGAGTCCGGCTCTTGCCGAACATAACCGCAGTATAGAATGTCTTGAAGAACATGTCAAATACGACACGTCTCTTTCGGCATGTGATCTGGTCGGTTCACCTTTTGGTCTTACGTTGGGATAGCTCAGACTGCTTTTCAACGCATTGATTGCCGGTCTGATGCTGAGGTTCGGCACGAAGCTCGCGGACAATCAGGGTGGTGCGTTGGGGAGCTAGGCAGTCAGGCTGCCCCCTGGATTGCTGATGCCGGTTGACCGCCTGAACGGCAGGCGGGTACGGGTTCGTGGACTTGCAATGTCAGCGGGTTCCTGGTGGTTGGTCTGGCGAGGGTTCCGATCGTGAGGCGACTGTTTCAGGGACTGCAGACGCTGATCGGATAGAACGGTCCTCGCTGCTGTTCCGTCCGGCGGGACAAATCGGCGCCAGATCTGCTAGAGGCAGTCACTATCCAGTGGATGAGGGCAGGGATCTACCATCCGGGAGTACACGATCAACCGGTGGTCATACATGTCGGTCTCGGTGTCCCAGACGCCTTCACACGTGACCAGATTGAGGTTGTACTCATCCGTGTCGCCGAAAATCTTCTTCGAATCCGCGTCATCGATGTGCACCGATTCAATCTCATAGATCTCGAACTCGATCTCTTCATCGTCTTCGGTGATCACGCGGAGAATGTCGCCCTCTTCGAGTTCGCGCAGGTCATAGAAGACGGCCGGCCCGCTGAATGAATCGTAGTGCCCTGCGATCACGGAATTTCCCTGCTCGCCAGGCCGGGGGCCGAGCTCGTACCAGGCTACATTTTCCCACTCCTGCGGGACATCCATGCGGCCCTGATCATCCTGCGCGACGTGTTCGACCTCGGCGTCAACGTCGATTTCATCGATCTGGAAGCGAACAGGTTCTCCCGGTTCCGGATTAAATTCCCTGGCGACTTCGGTCGGGGTTGGCTCCGGGGTAGGTGTTGGGGTTGGCGAATCGTTGCTCGCCGTGCGTGTCGTACAGGCGTTGAACAGCAGCAGCGCGGCCATCAAAGTCAGTAGTGGAGCAAGTAACTTGATCAGGCGGAAGGACATTTCCGGGGTGGTTCTCTCTCAACGTCGACTGGTTATTGCACGTTCCGGTTCCTCATCCGGATACTGCAAATATACCCCAGTGACCAGCGCCCGCCTGCCACAAAACCGTCAATTAGGAGTAATGGTTCACTCGAACGGCTGCTGCCGAATCAGAGCTGGTGGCCCTCAGCGACTGGTTGAGGCTAGCCTTCGACGAGCCGGGAGTAGACGATCAGGCGATGGTCGTACATTCCCTCGCTCGTATCCCAGACACCTTCGCAGGTGATCAGGTTCAGGTTGCGCTCATCGGTATCGCCGAAGATCTTGCCGGTGTCGGCATCGTCCACGTGTACCGATTCGATCTCGTAGATCTCGAAGACGAGTTCTTCTCCGTCTTCGGTCACGATACGAACCTCATCTCCGACTTCGAGTTCGTTGAGATCGTAGAAAACTGCCGGGCCGGTGTCGGAATCGTAGTGGCCGGCGATGACAGAGCTACCGACGTCACCGGGGACCGTTCCCGGCTCGTACCAGGCAACGTTGTCCCATTCCTGAGGAACATCCATATTGCCTTTGTCGTCGATGCCGACGTACTCGAACTCCGCGTCGATGTCGATCGAATCGATCTGCAGCCGCTCTGGATCGCCTGGAACCTCGGGTTCCGCCTCTTCTTCATCGTCGTCTTCGGCGGAACGGCTCGTCGCTCGATCGTCGTCAGCGGCCTCGAGCTGAGCATCATCATCTGCAGTCGAAGCAGGTTCCGGGGTTGCGGTGGGTTCCGGACTGGCGTCCGATTCGTCCTCGAGGGTGTCGTCCGCGACGTCGGTCGATTCAGTGGTGTCTGAATCTGAGAATTCCGAAGTAGACGACGGCGAACTGGCAACGGCGCAGGCACTTACGGCGATGAGTGTGACAAACGCGAAGACGAGTGTGAGTAGTTTGAATTGAAGATCTCGTCTCAAGTTTTTTCCGTCTCCCGCTTCCTGCTACCAGCTGTCAGTCGTCGTGCGAATCCGTAGCGAGGTTGAACATCTTCCCCATCCGGGTTAAACGCATGGTGCTGGTGGTGGTTGTGAAAACGTCCAGGTCGTGAATCGAAATACCCGGAGCCGGCGTTCGCCGGGTCCGGGTAGTGTCTCCGGGAACCACCGGGTCCCCGAAGACGCGGGGTGCATGCTGTGTCAGGGTGTTTAGTTGCGGCGCACGACCGCGAACGCACCAGCGGCCGTCGCGCTCAGGAATGCAACGATTCCGCCGATCAGCATCAGGCTGGTTCCACCGGCTGCAGCAGCACCGCCGGCACCGGCTGCCGGAACACCCGGATCTTCGGCTTCTGCGTCGTCTGCGGCATCGTCAACCATTGCGTCGTCGGCGTCATCGACCATCGCATCGTCTGTGTCGTCGGTCACCGCATCGTCAGTGTCATCAACGACAGCATCATCGTCGTCATCAACGACGGCATCGTCATCATCGTCAACAACGGCATCGTCTTCGTCATCCATCACGCCGTCATCGTTGTCATCGTTAACGCCATCGTCGTTATCGTCGGCGTCCTGCGCGATCAGGTCCCCGCCAACATCAGCGCCGCCACTATCGGTGGACGCCGCAGCGGCCGGAACAAAGAGCATCATCGCCAGAACTGTGATGAGCCCGATCTTTGCCTTCATCTTCATTTCGCTCCGTAATCCTTTCCCAGCGTGGCTTCCACGCTTTCCTTACGTAGCCGTATCGCGACGCATGCACCGCTAAGCGGATATATTGCGCATCAGGCGTGCCACGCCTCACTGGATTGCGATTGCCGGAAGATGCGTAGCAAGAGTTGCGTGGATCGTGTATCCGTACATGCCGATTAGCGTGCTGTCCAGCCAAGATCCACCTGCCACGTGGCCCCGGTTACTCCTCCCGCCCGTTCTGACGCGAGAAATGCAATGACGTCGGCCACTTCTTCCGGCTGCAATGCACGCTTGATGGCAGCCGGTGCCAGCAGTGATTCCTGCAGGGCCGTTTCCCGATCGACATTCATCGATTCAGCCAGCGCGTCGAGCTGACCATCAGTAAGTGGGGTCTTGGTGTAGCCCGGACAAACCGCGTTGACGTTGATGCCCTGTTCGCCGCCCTCTACAGCACCGGCCCGGGTCAGTCCGATCAATCCGTGTTTCGCCGCGATGTAGCTTGCTTTGTATGGTGAGGCAATCAGCCCATGCACCGATGAGACATTGATAATCCGTCCCCATCCGGCCGCTCGCATTCCGGGCCAGGCGTACTTCATCAGGAGAAACGGAGCGGTCAGCATCAGTGCCTGCAGCCTGTCCCAGACATCTTCCGGGAAGTCTTCGATTGAATCGATGTGCTGGAACCCGGCATTGTTGATGAGGATCTGAACCGTTCCCAACCGGGCCTCGGTCTCGTCGATTGCAAATCGGCAGCCTTCGCGGGACCCCAGGTCAGCCTCGATAAACGAAGCGCCCGTCTCCTGTGCCGTCTGTTCGCCACGATCTCGATCGTTGTCGATCAGAGCGACCAGGTGGCCGTCTCGAACGAGTGCTTCAACGGTCGCCCGGCCGATACCGCTCGCTCCGCCAGTTACAACTGCCACGCGTTGCGTCGTCATGCGTACTCCTTCTGTGGTTCTGCATTGCTGACTCTCGAGGCTGGTAAGCTCAATGCGCATTGTGACACAGGTCGATCAGCGTTCTGAGGTCCCATGACAGGAAATTCCGACGATCGCGTTCCCAACGCCAGTCCCCGGCTCCTCTTCGCGGTGCAGCAGCAGATCATCGCTACATTTCAGGAAGCGGATTGGATCGAGCTGGGGTATTTTGCCGGATGTCCGGAGCTGATCCGGAACGATGAGACGCTTTTGCCCGGGCTTCGTTCGAATGACCCTGCCTATCGGACCCGGGTGTTTGACATACTCGAGCAGGTGATCGCCCGGTGTGGAGCCGAGGAGATCGTCGACTACCTGTCGCTGCCGGACTGGCTTTCTCAACATCACCCGGCACTCGCACAGGAGCTTTTCCTCTCCGGGAACGACTCCGCGCTCGATGACCTCGCACGCGCGGCGGTCACCCGGAACATTCCCGAACTCACCCGTCAGGTCCAGCGAATCCGGCGAACCGCGCAGACCGATCCGGAAGTGGCGATCGGCCAGTCCAAGGAAATGCTGGAGACCGTGATGAAGGCGATCCTGGCTCAAGACGGCCCAAACTCGGACATCGACATCATTAAACTGGTGAAGATGACCCGGGAGAAGCTCGGCCTGGATGGCGGCGGAGCGAACACGTATCGAAACCGCACGCTCAGCAACCTGACACAACTGGTGGAAGGAATCAACAAGCTGCGCAACCTGCACGGCACCGGACATGGGCGCAGCCGGGCGGGTGAGACCGACCCGGCGCATGCCAGGCTCGTCATCGATTGCTCGGCTGCGTTGTGTGTCTACTTTCTGGAGATAGATCGGCAGCGGAACGCCCCCGTTTGAGCGCTGCGGCCCATGAGCCGTGAACCAGTTCAGACTACATGAACAGCTTCCAGGAATCAGGCGTGGAACCGGGCATCTGGTATTCGTAGTCGTCCATGTACTGAAGCAGATCGGTTCCACCGTTGAAGAGCTTGCTGGCGACATACCAGACGAGATAGACGATGTCGTCACGCTGGTTGATCTCGTCCAGCGTCATGAAGCGGGCATGCTCGATCTCCCGACCGTCACCTTCCGGTTCACCGGAGACATAATCCATATGCCAGATCAGGTAGGTGTCGGTGCCACGATCGGTGTACCGGCAACGGACCCCGATGATCCCGCGCGGAGACGCCTCGATCCCGGTTTCTTCCAGAACCTCACGTCTGACGGCCCTGTCGGCGGTCTCACCTGGATCGAGCAACCCGCCCGGCAGCATGTACCGGCCCTGGCTTGGTCCGTAGGTCATGCGAACGACGAGAATCTGGTCCTGTCGGATGACAACTCCACCGACCCCGGTTGTGTTGCGCGGTTCGCGCCGTTGCTCGCTCATCCTCAATCTCCGCGGTTGATTTCGAACTGCAGACTGATATCGACGGCCGGGGCGGAGTGCGTGAGCGCGCCGACCGAGATCAGATCAACCCCTGTGTCGGCAACCTCACGAACGCTCTCGAACGTGATTCCGCCAGATGCTTCGAGCAGCGCTCGACCGTTCACCCGCTGCACAGCTTTGGTCATGGTCTCTGGAGCCATATTATCCAGCATGATCACATCCGCGCCAGCGGCCATTGCCTCATCGAGCTGATCGAGACTGGTGACTTCGACCTCGACCTTGAGCGTATGTGGCGCCGCTTCTCTGGCCGCTTCGATCGAACGCCGGATGGAATCGGAACCGATCGCCGCGAGGTGATTATCCTTGATCAGGATCCCGTCAGACAGCCCGACGCGGTGATTGTGGCCGCCGCCGTGGCGGATGGCCGCCTTTTCCAGCAATCGCATCCCGGGTGTTGTTTTGCGGGTATCGATAATCCGGGCATTGGTCCCGCGCACGGCTTCAACGTAACGAGCGGTGGCCGTGGCGACTCCACTGAGGCGCTGCAGGAAGTTGAGCGCAACCCGTTCTGCGGTGAGTACGCTGCGTGCCGGGCCGTGAACTATTGCCAGCACATCTCCTGGTTCGAACGCGTCGCCGTTACCGAGTTGCGACTGAAATCTGACGGACGAATCAACCCGCTGGAACACCGCTGCTGTGGCTTCCAGCCCGGACAATACCCCCGGAGACTTTGCCCGGAACGTTCCACTGGCGGTCGCATACGCCGGAACGGTTGAATTGGTTGTAATATCGCCCGTTCCGATATCTTCGGACAGGGCAAGGTCGACGATCGCATCGATTCCGTACTCAAGCACCGCGAACTCCAAGCTGTCTCACGATTCGTTACCGAAGGTGTCCTATCATTGCGCCGCGAAATCGCGGCCTTGGCAGCAATAAATCGCTGGCAAGAACTTTGCAGCAATGAGTATTATTGGTAGCAGACCTCCTGCTTTCACGCGCGCGACTGAACGGACGACCTGTCTTCTTCAGTCAGTCCGTTGGCCCCGCTTCGACAAGCGTCGGAGCCTGGAAAGCGAGCCGACATGAACGTAGATGCCACGATCGTCGGTATTGTGCCGTTCGATATCCAGGACGATCGCTACCTGACGGTCTACTATGTCCACGATGACGACCCGGATACCATTCTGGAGGCCCGGCTCCCGGCAACGGCCGTTTATGCCCATCCGCATCCGAACGATTATGTGTCAATCCACTACGTTCTCGGCGTGGTGACGCACATCGAGGAGCGTGAAGAATCGGGCACCACTGGCCAGGAAAAGGCTGCCGTCTAGCCGGATCCTTTGTCCACGAACTCCGTCATCCAGGACCGTTCATTGCCAATCTGCGCCGGCAATCCATGACCCGGGTAGACCGTAACTGAATCCGGAAGCTCCAGCAGTTTCCGCATCGTCTCGCGCGTTTCTCCCATGCTCGAGCCTGGCCAGTCTGCTCGTCCGTACCCACCCGGAAAGAGTGTATCGCCCCCGAACATGACCTGTTCTTGCTCTTCGTAGAGCGAGATCTGGCCCGGAGCATGCCCCGGCGTGTGCATGACCTTGAAGCGAAGTGTGCCGACCGCGATCTCGTCTCCTTCATTCAGATACTGGTCAGGCCCGATGTCGTCGACCGAATACGGAGCCTGTCCATCCTGAATCACCTGACGCAGCTGGACCATGGCGTCCTCGTGAATCGCCAGTGGAGCGCCGGCTTCCTGTTTGATTCTGGCGGCATCGATCACGTGGTCGAAATGCGAGTGCGTCAGAACAAGCATGCGAACGCTGTATCCGTCGTCCCGGATTGCGTCCAGCACCCGGTCCGCCGAATCCGGCGGAGCATCGATGATAATCGCTTCGTTCGACGCTTCATCGCCGACAACGAACGCATTGGTCTCGATCGGGCCGGCGGTAATGGTCTTGATGTGCATGGCGTCTACGCGCTCCCTTCCTGCGGATAGTCTGGCCCATATCGTCGCACACTTCCTGCCGTGCGGCGTCATGGTTCAAAACCCGCCTGTGAATCCAGAGGTGAATGAGCAACCCCGAAGCACCTTGTGCGGGTTTGCCGAACCTGCCCGCAGATCGCAGGTGCGTCACCAAAACGGTGGCACGCTAATTGGTTTTCGTTCGTCGCCACAGTGATTTGATCGGAACGTGTTGGCGCGATGACAAGCCAGCATGGTTCGCAGAAAGTCGGCAATTCCGTCACGAAATCGCGAAGGAACCAGCGCTGCGCTCACGAAAGACTTCACTGGTGGCACAGAAGTTGATTGTTAGAGATGCGAACACTCAGGTGCGAATTGCCTGAAACGCGTCGAAACGTTTAGGAGAACGAATGCTCTGGACACTGCTATTGATTCTGATCGTGCTCTGGCTGCTTGGCTTTGGCACGGGAGTCGTCGGAAACCTTATTCATATTCTGCTGGTCGTTGCGCTGGTTGTACTGGTGCTGCAGCTGATCACCGGACGGCGAGCCGTCTAGGACCGGCGGCGAATCAACCATCATGCTCACGGCAGGGTCATCCAGGCTCTGCCGTTACGTTTTTGTGACGTTGTGACACTCCGGAAATGGTAGTATCCGGTGGATTGCGGGTTGTGCAGAACCCGACATCGCGCGAACCCGATGAGCATACCTGTCCTCGCCCGGGTGGGCAGACCGGACGCTGGAGGTAGTCCCGATGTTGTGTCCACGATGCAAGGCAACCGTAGACCAGGATGATAACTATTGCTCACGCTGCGGAGATGCGCTGAAACATGGCGCGGACCGCCGGGTTGTAGTGACTGGCGTTGGAGCCGTTACCCCGCTCGGAAACACGGCCGAAGAAACCTGGCAGGGGCTTTATGAGGGACGGTCGGGTATTACACGGATCGAACGGTTTGATCCATGCGAGCTGACCGTGCAGATTGCCGGCGAGGTCCGCGACTTTGATATGGGCGGCATCGTCGACCGAAAGACCGAGCGCGGCATGGCGCTCTTTTCCAAGTTCGGCGTTGCCTCAGCTGGAATGGCGATGCGGGATGCCTGTCTCGACCCCTCGTCCCTCGATCCGGATCGCGCGGGCGTCGTGGTCGGCACTGGTGCTGGCGGAATGGCTACGATTCTGGAGACACAGGAAGTTGCCCAGCGCCGCGGTCTGATGCGGGTGTCGCCGCACTTCATGACCACGTTCCCGCACAACCTTCCCGCCTATCATATTCACCAGTTGTTTGGGTTCTACGGACCCAGCCTGACGGTTTCCACCGCCTGTGCGACTGGCGCCCAGGCGATCGGTGAGGCGGTTCAGTTCATTCGGTCCGGGCAGGCAGACGTCATGGTTGCCGGTGGGACCGAACACTGCATTTTCCCGTTGTTCGTTGCCAGTTTTGCAGTTCAGCGAGCAGCATCGACCATGAATGACGAGCCAGAGAAAGCGAGTATGCCGTTTGATGCGAAGCGTCACGGCTTCGTACTCGGTGAGGGCGCCGCGATGGTCGTTCTGGAAACGCTTGAAAACGCCCGCAAACGTGGAGCGACGATCTACGCGGAAGTTCTCGGATACGGCGCGAGTGATGACGGCTATCACCCGATTGCACCGGAACCGGAAGGACGCGGCGCTGCCTACGCTATGCGCCTCGCCCTTGAAGAAGGTGGAATCGGGCCGGAGAAGGTCGACTACGTCAACGCACATGCTGCAAGTACTCCGCTTGGCGACAAGGCCGAGACACTGGCGATCAAGAAGACGCTTGGCGAACGTGCCTACAAGATTGGCGTTAGCTCGTCGAAGTCGATGATCGGTCACTTGATGGGTGCGGCCGGAGCGGTCGAGGCCATGGCGACGATTCTTTCGATTCGTGATCAGCGGGTTCATCCGACCATCAACTACAATGACCCTGACCCGGAATGCGATCTCGACTACGTTCCCAATACTGGCCGGGAAATGAACGTCGGCATCGCGCTGTCGAACTCGATCGGTCTCGGCGGCCAGAACACATGCCTGGCATTTGGCCGGGTTGGCTCCTGACGCGAGGTTCCGGAGTTCACGGTCTGGACCGTCTGGTATAGACTTTGGCGGCGCAGGTGCTGCAGGCACCGGGAATCGGTCGGACCAGAAGGCTGGCAATGCACCGCCGGCCGGGCAGAGGAGTTGGTGAGCTTTGACGGCCACGATGTCGCGAGATGATCTACTCAAGAGTCGGATACCGAAGCGGTCCACACTCGTGCGGCCGGAACATCCGACGGCGTTCATCCTCCAGGAAGGCGATTTCCTGCAGATTACGGACGTACAAAGCAAGCAGGTCGCAACGATGGTGGCGTTCAGCCAGCATGACCCGGACGAACGGGTCTCGACCGCACACACCCGGTCCGGCAATAACTCGCTCGTGCTGATCAACGAGATGGCGATCTTCAGCAACCGGCACAACCCGATGCTCGTGCTGCTGGAAGACACATGTGGCCGCCACGATATTCTCTACCCCGCCTGCGATGCCCAGACCTATATCACTGATTACGGGATCGAAGACCACGCCAACTGCAAGGACGGCCTTCACGCGGTCCTGCGTCACCACAAGATCCGCAAGGACGACATCCCGGATCCGATCAACTGGTTCATGAATGTCGGTCTGCGCCAACGGGGCCGATTCGAAGTTCGGGAGCCACTGACCGAGCGCGGTGATTATGTGCTCCTGCGCGCAACGATGGATCTGATCGTTGCGATTGCTGCCTGCCCGCAGGATCAGAACGCCGCCAACGCCTTCCGGCCGACCGATATCCAGGTCCGGGTGTACTCCTGAGGAAATTCCGGCGCCCGTAGCTGCTCACCTGTCATCACACCTGCACGGTGATGTCCCGGCGGGTATGTCAGCCGCCGTATGGTAGTCTGCTTCTGTCCGCAATTCGCCAGTCAGAACAGAAAGAACGTCCAATGTCCGGACAACGCTACACCGCCGCACACGCAGTCAGCCTTCAGATGGCCAGTGATGTTCAGGTCTCACCTGATGGGTCACAGCTTGCCTTCAACGTTGCGCCGATCGGCCATGAGGAGACGATTCCGACCAGCCAGATCTGGCTAGCCGATGTCAACGACCAGATCAACGCCAGGCAATTCACCGGTGGACACGCGAACAATACCGCTCCGCGCTGGTCACCCGATGGCCGCCGCATGGCGTTCCTTTCCGACCGCTCTCATCGAGGAACGGCGCAACTGCACGTGATCGACGTAGATGGGGGTGAAGCCCGGCAGGTGAGCGACCTGCGCCTCGGGCTCGAACTGATCGCCTGGCGGCCTGATGGAACCACGATCGCTGGTACTGCCGATCGTCGTGCCCTCGCCGGTGAGCAGGAGACAGATTCTGATATTTCGGTTGCCAGTCTCTCTGCACGTCCGCGTGTGATCGTCGAGATCGACCCGGACCGTGACACACCGACGCGGGTCGTCGGGCCGGCGTCCGGTCATGTCTGGTCTTTCGCGTGGCGCCCCGACAACCGTCAGATTGCGGCGCTGGTCACGTCAACGAACTTGCTGGATGACACCGAACACGTCTACCTCATCCTCCTGGACCCAGTAACCCGGTCCGAACGCGTGCTGGCTCAGTTCCAGCGCGTTCCGGAAGCGCTGAGCTGGTCGCCGGATGGTTCCCGGCTGGTCCTCGTTGGCAATACCGGACAGGCACGAGATGACCTGGCCGTGATGGTGATCGACGCATCGACCGGGCAGATTACCCCGATCGAAGCCGGGCAGACCACGCCGTTCTGGGCTGAATGGGTTGATTCGTCCACATTGCTGACTGCTGCACTGGATAATCTGTGGGCTCGGATCGAACGGGTTGAGCCTGATTCCGGCCGGTCAACGCAGCTCGACCTGCTTCCCGAAAACGGATCGATTGGCGGGCCGCTCAGCCTCAGTGATGATGGCCGGACGATCGGAGTCGTCCGCACGAACCCGTATTCTCCGCCGGAGGTCTGGGCCGGTCCCCCGAGTGGACAACAGGCTTCCCGCCTGACCAACCTCAATCCACAATTGGACGATGTTCACCTGGCAACCATGGAGCCGATTCACTGGAACGGCCGGGATGGCTTGCGTATCGACGGCTGGCTGATCATGCCTCCGGATGCAGTCGATGGCGAGCGCGTACCGCTGATTGCCGACGTTCATGGCGGGCCGTCAGCGGTCTGGGGAGCGACATTCCATGCCACCTGGCATGACTGGGGGCAGTTGCTCGCTGCTGAGGGGTATGCGGTCCTCCTGCCCAACCCGCGGGGGAGCACAGGCAAGGGACGCGACTTCACGGCGGCAAACCACGACGACCTGGGCGGAATGGATTTCGAAGATGTGATGAGTGGGATCGACCACCTGGTGATCGAACGCGCCATCGCGGATCCCGACCGCCTGGGAATCGCCGGTTGGAGTTACGGCGGATTTCTGGCTGCCTGGGGCGTTGCGCAGAGTGACCGGTTCCGGGCGGCGGTCTGCGGAGCTGCGGTGACGAACTGGCCAAGCAAGGTCGGTACGACTGATATCCGCCCGTTCAACGAGGAGCGCTTCGCTGGGCCGCTTCACGAAGCGCCCGATAATCTCTGGGAACGCTCGCCGGTTCGCTATCTGGGCAACATCAACACCCCGACACTGGTTGTCCACGGAGAAGCCGATCCGCGCGTACCGGTCAGCCAGGGACTGGAACTCTATCTGGGACTCCGGGCGATGGGCGTGCCGACGGACTTCGTGACCTATCCCAGACAGAAGCACGCGTTTCATGAGAAAGCTCATCAGGAGGACATCATCCACCGGATCACCGGCTGGTTCCGGCGATATCTCTAACCACGGCATCGGCCACCTGTGGTTCGCTAAGATTGCCCGATGTGTGAATAGCCGGAGCGGGCAACCACCCGGCTGTGTTCACGAATCTCGGGAGCGTGCCGATGTGGGAAGATATTCTCCTCTACCTGACGATCCTGGTCCTCGCGGCAACACCGTGGATCGAGATTCTGGTGGTGATTCCGTTTGGAATCGGAATTGGCCTGAATCCGGTGCTGGTTGGCCTGGTGTCGTTCGTCGGGAACGTGATTCCGATCTACCTCATTGTCGTCGGGTTCGAGCGGCTCAACGCCTGGTGGGCCAGACGGCGCGGACACTTCCTGGTGAATCCCTCTGATGATTCCTGGCAGAGCGGGCGTCGTGCCCGGGCGATGGGCGTGCTTCGCAAGTACGGCGTTCCGGGCATGGCGCTGGCCGGGCCGATCCTTATCGGCGCGCATCTTGCCGCGGTCATTACGCTGCTGGTGAAGGCGCCGCGTCACCAGATCATCTCCTGGATGAGTGGAAGCCTGGCCCTCTGGACACTGGTGATTACCATCGGCTCCTGGGCAGGCATCGGCTGGCTGACGTCCCTCTGGTAGCCACATCGTCATCACGATCCACAGCGCAGGTCATCCCGTCTCCCAACGCATTTCGTGGACGCACCGATTGCTTGTGTTGTGGAAAGGGTTGCAGTGTGTACGCACGTACTTTAGACTGGCTGCATACTCAAAATCAGTAATCGGTGTTGCCCCAGGTACGGACGACGGTTCACCTTCTGTCGGCAGGGACGTTTGGGACGATCTGTCCTCCAATCCAGATCCGCGACGTGTGTGGTCGCATCCGGCACACCAGAGACAAAGGAAGAGTCAGGGAACCCATGGAAGCCGAGGATCGAGTAATAGAGTGCCGCGACTGTGGATCGGAATTTGTCTTCAGCGTCGGTGAGCAGGAGTTCTTCACCGAGCGCGGATTCATGGATCCGGTCAGGTGCCCGGCATGTCGCTCGCAGCGGCGTCGTGAACGCAATTCAGACGGTAACGCCGGTGGAGTCGCTGGTGGGGCCGGCAACCGCCCGATGTTCGACGTCATTTGCGATCAGTGCGGCCAGGCGACGAAGGTTCCGTTTGAACCGCGTCAGGGCCGTCCGGTGTACTGCCGGGATTGCTTCCAGGCCCAGCGAGGGCCGGCAATGTAGGATCGCCGTGGACCTCGCGGGTTCGGGCTACCTGTCGACTTTCGCGCTCAAATGACGTCATTGTTGAAGGGCGGCGTCCCGCACTGGTAGATCGGCGCGGGACGCACATATCATGCTGCCGGCGGCTCCCGTGTTACGCGGACGCCCGCTCGGAGGGGATGAGCCCTTCCCGCACTGCCACGGACGCCGCTGCCGTGCGCGAGGAAACATCCAGCTTCTGCCGAATGCTGGAGACGTGCCGCATCGCTGTGTGATGCGAGATGAACAGCTCGTCCGCGATCTCTCGATCAGTCTTGCCCGCAATCAAGAGTGTCAGGACGTCCAGCTCTCGCGCGGTGAGACCGAATGGATTCGTCGTCTCCTTCGCCCGTCGTCTGGTGCTCAGCGCGTCGATCCGGTCGAGCGTCGGATGAGTCCGAAGTGACTCCGCAATCTCCCGAGCTTTCTGCAGTAGCTTATTCGCAGACTCATGGTCACCCGTGGCGATCGCCAGCTCGGCTGACGACACCAGTGTTCTGGCTCGCTCGAACGGGATCTCGCACGCGTTTGCCAGGCGCGTCGCGCTGTCGAGATGCGCCTGTGCCTTTTCGAGCTCACCGTTCGCGGTTCCCAGGTCACCGAGGAAACGGTGAATCGCAATGAGCGACCATGGTTGACGAGGCTCACTTGCGAGCCGGAGTGCCTCATTCGCGAGCTGTTTCGCCGCCGCGGCGTTTCCGGACTCCAGCTTGTACCGTGCCCAGAGCAGTTTGCCATCGGCGACACCACGCAGGGAGCCGGTCGACGTGAGCCAGGAATCTCGTAATTCGAGCCAGTTGCGGGCCGATTCAAGATTGCCTGCGTCCAGCTCCAGCTCTGCCGCGAGCGATGCGAGCTCCACTTCTTCGTTAAAGTGTCGCCCCTGGCCTGGCTCTGAGGATGTTCTGTTCGGGAGCGCCAGGCGTATCTGATCCCATGCGACCTCCGGATTCCCTTGATGTCTGGCTACATGAGCCCGCGTTACCATCAGTTCAATCTGACGTTGTGAGTTCGCATGCCAGTCGAGCCCGTGCTCGGTCAGCGTGTTGACCTCGCCCCATTCGCCTTCCAGGTACAGCAACAGAATGCGGTTCAGCGTGGCGCTCATTTCCGGACGAATTCCGCCGGATGCCCGATTCCAGGCGTCGTCGATCTCGCCGATGATCTTCCGGCGTTCTGCCACGTGGTCGGTCTCATAGGGAATATGAACCCAGCGCAGCAATCCGAGTAGCGACAAGCTCTCCATCGCCGGGACATTGATCGCATTGAAGCCCTCGGCCGCAGATTCAAGCAGTGTGCGGGCTCGAGCGGCATTTCCTGTAGCTGCGTATGCAGCGCCGATTCCAACGTACCCATCCAGCCAGTAGATGACCCGATTGGCAATGAGGCGTTCGCGGGCAGCCTCCATCTCGGTGATGAAATCCTCGGCCTGATCAAGGCAATCCCGGTACGAGCCGCGCAGCCCTAGCATGAGCAGGTACGTACCTCTGAAAACGTTCACGTACGGGTCTGCACCGATAATCTCCCGGTACTCGCAGTTGAGCTTTTCCTCCAGTGTCAGTTCGTCCCAGGCCGCCTGACCACGTTCGAGTTCATCGATTCCACGAGATTCGTTTCCAGCCAGCATCAAGAGATGCCCGCGACGGACCAGGCTGGCGGCATGAAGCACAGCATCGCCGGTCTCGGAAGCAATCTGGATAGCCTTATCCATTTCCCACGCACCTCCCGCGGGATCCAGGTAGACGCTGAGGCGAGCACTCCGATATCGAAGCCATCCCTGCTCCCTGGTTCTGGTTCCACTCTGTTCCAGCATCTCACTGGCGGTCCGGAAGCGATCGACTGCAATTCGCCAGGCAAACGTTCGTTGCGCCCACTCACCGGCCTGAATAAGCCAGTCCACCGCCTTGAGATCTCCGGCCTGCTGATAGTGATAGGCGATGGTATCGGGTATCCAGTCGGCCGAGTTTTCCAGCTCTTCGGCAATCAACCTGTGCCAGATCCGCCGTCGAGGAGCGAGGATGCCTCGATAGAGTGCTTCGCGCGTCAAGGCGTGGTCAAAGCGCGCGGTTCTTCCATCGGTCGACGGGTACAGCACCCCGATATCGATCGCCTGATCAACCACGGACAGGAGATCTTCCTCTGACAGTCCGGAGACGCGGCCCCAGACATCGAGCCGGACTTCATGCCCGATCACCGCAGCGATCTCCAGGTAGTGCCGGGCTTCATTACTGATTCGCTGAAGACGCCTATCGATCACCTGCTCGGCGAGCGCCGGAACCGGCACATCGCTGAGTGACTTCAGCGCCACGCCCTGGTTCGACTGACGAAGAAAGCCGCTGTGAACCAGCGTCCGAAGTAACTCCAGTGTGAACAGGGGATTGCCTTCAGCGTATTGCATCAGGTGATCGACCAGCCGGCTCTCATCCTCACCGGACAGGTTCCAGGTTGCCCGGACGAGCACCTGAACATTCCCACGGTCGAGCTGCGTCAACTCGATTCGCGTTGCGTTTGACTCCCGGATCATTGAAGGCAAAAGCATGTACAACGGATGATGCCGGCTGACCTCATCGTCCCGGTACGACGCGATGACCAGCATCCCGATCCGCTCCAGGTGCCGGGAGAGATAACGGAGCAGATCGAGACTTGATTGATCGGCCCAGTGCAGATCTTCGAGGATCAGCACGACCGGTCCGTAACTGGTCAACGATTCGCAGAACTCCCGGGCCACGTCGAACAGGGCCATCTGGCTCTCGAGTTCGCCGACCCCGGTGCCGCGCCTCAGCACCACCGGCATTTCCGGCAGGTCGCCACTGGCTTGATACCGGTCGGACATGTCCAGCCAGAGACTGTAGGGTGCAGACGTGCTCAGGTCGTAGCAGCAACCTTCGAGCACGATCGCGTCCTGATCGAGCGCGTGGGTCATGAGGGAGCGAATAAGAGTGGTCTTGCCGATGCCTGCCTGGCCACTAACCAGCACAAGCCCTCCGGACCCATCGCGGGCGCGTTTGAACGCTTGCTCGAGTTCGCAGAGTTCCTGCTCGCGACCTACAAGCGACGTCGGTTCTGACGGTCCTCGCAACATGTCTCTGGTAATGGTCATCTCAGCCTCGATCCCATTCCGCCAGGGAGTCGGTGCCAGACCCGCTGATTACGGTGATATCTGTTGGATGTTTGATCGAT
>SLMJ01000233.1 GCA_007133615.1 Thermomicrobiaceae bacterium
CACAAAAACGGTAATGTCTTCAGGCTCCACTGCCTCGACTGCAGTTCGCGAACCTTCCAGTACAACAGTCGCCATCTCCGCTTCCATCTCAACGCTTGTTCCGGAGGCGACGTTCATTGTGCTGATCGGGAGATCAGAAACTTCTCGATGGTGGACCTGCCGGCGGATCTCGACGGACACGTGGACCGAGTCTTCTTCGATTTCTACACCGTCAGGAAGCTGTCCCTGATCGATCTGGACGTCTCGAACGATCTGAGACTCATCCCAACCCGTGATGTCGATCGGCTCCGTCGACACGAAGAATACGCCGGCCAGCTCGTCTTCAGGGCCATCAACGACGATCTCGTCGGTTGGCAGGACGGTTGTACGGACCAGTTCGTGACCTGGTTCGAGGGCATCATCGCCAACGACCACCGGTAGCACCTTTCGCACCTGGCCCCGTACATCAAGTGTCACCGTCACTGAAACTTCTGCCGGTTCAAGCTGAACGCCGCTCAGTTCGTTGCCGTTCGCGTCCAGAAGTCTGGGAACGACGGAATCGGTGAAATTCGATGTGCGACCGCCGATGTCGATCTGGACGTCCGCCGTCTCCACTTGCTGGAGAGTCCGTTCAGGGCCAGCCAGATCTACGGTTTCCGGCTCGACATCGATCGAGCGTACCTGATAGTTCTGCGGCACGTCTTCGGGTTCGGTTACCGTGATTGGCACATCAGCGCGACTGCTCATTTGATCGATTTCGATTGCGACCGGATCCGGCATGACATCACGCACGCGAACGTCGGAAGGAGCTTCGATCGTGACATCGAGTTCGTGTTCTCCAGTGGAATCGATTCCGTCCATATCGATCGAGGCGACGATGCTCTCACGCTCAAGCGGGGTGACGACACTCTGCGGACCCTGAATGGTGACGTCGACGGTTGGTGGGTCGCCGACGACCTCGAGGTCTTCTTCGAGGTTCTCGATCGTAACGGCGAGGCCCCCGATGACCCGGGTCGTTTCCGGGTCATTCTGATAGGTGACCAGCGCCCAGAGGCCGAACGCAAGAACCAGCGAGAGCAGGAAGCGAAACAGGTTACCGGTGTCGAAGAACCGACGGACCCCGGCGAGCACCTGGTTCGCCCGACGCCTCACGGTGGGGATTCGCTGGCTCATACCGTGCCCTCGTATTGGGCGTCTGGCGAATCCTGCCCGGAGCTTCGGCGTCGCCCAGGTCGTTCGGTGCGGTCACGCTGATCGATCTTCAACAGTGCACGCAACACGCGCCGGAGACGTTCCTGGTCGAGGTTCCGCACCAATCGTCCGGCACTGTGGGCGACCGAAATCTGCCCGGTCTCCTCGGAAACGATAATGACGATCGCGTCAGACTCCTCGGTGATCCCGATCGCTGCTCGGTGCCGGGTTCCGAGTTGCCCTCCAGTTGCAACGTTGTCGCTCAGAGGCAGCACGCAGGATGCCGCAAGCACCTTGTCGTTGCGGATGATTGCCGCACCGTCGTGAAGGGGAGTGTTGGGATAGAAGATGCTGATCAGCAGCTGTCTCGTAACGTCGGCGTTGAGTTGCACGCCACGGTCTACATAATCCTGAAGGCCGGTATCGCGCTCGATCACCATCAGGCCGCCGAATCGAAGGCGCGAAAGCTGAGCCGAGGCACGTGTAATCTCTTCAACCGCGCGTTCCAGACGTGGGATCGAGCGGGGACCGCCAAACATATCTGGAATCGATCGTCCCAGTTGCTCGAGCCCGCGGCGAAGTTCCGGCTGGAAAACGATTGGAACTGCAATGATCAATGCGGGCAGAGCGTGCCCCAGAATCCAGTTCAGCGCACTCAGATTCAGGATGTTGGCCAGACCGATGACGGCCACCAGGAGAATTGCGAGGCCACGAATCAGTTGCGTGGCACGGTTGCCTCGCGCAATCCAGAGGACAGCGAAGATGATAAGCGCAACCGCTGCGATGTCGACAATCGCGCGGATATCAAGTCGAGTAAATATCCAGGGGAGTTCTGGCATTGCGTCTTTCCGAGAGTGCCGTGTTCACCCAGAACCGGGCACTTTAATTGTAACACGCACTTTTTACTTGGCCGGTGTCGACTATTGATTATGTGAGCTCTGGCGGGACCGGGTTAGTGCCGCAATCGCGGAGCGCTTCGCTTTGACGGCGTGGTCATCGGGCACCAGGTTCGCCAGCCGTCGATAGACGCGATCGGCCTGGTTGTACTCCTGGATCGAAACCAGCAGCTCACCGAGCTGGTGATAGATGGAGGGGTCGTTTGGATCGAGCGCCAGCATCTGGTGGGACGCCGCGATCGCTTCATCCATGTCGTTCTGCTTGCGAGCAATGCGGACGATCTCCCGCAACTGGTTGATCGCTTCCTGTGTGTGCCCGTGCTGCACATATGTCGTGACCGCCGAGTGGCGAAGTCGCGTGTCTTCCGGGGCGAAACTGATCAGAAGCCGGTGCAGCTTCTTCATGTTTTCCCAATCGCTGGTCATGGTCGCGATTTCGATTGCCCGGTGAACCGGCGTTTCTGCCTGTTGCACCTTACCCGCCTTGTGGAGCAGGCGTCCCTGCATGACCAGTTGGTTGATTGCCTCTTCGAATCGACCGACTTTCAGGCAGTTGTCAACGATACGATTCCGGATCTGAACGTTGCCCGGGACGAGTTTGACCATGGACTGCAGGGTGTCGATCGCGTCGCTGTACTTTCGCTTCTCTTCCTGCTGGCGGGACAGTTGATCCAGTGCCGTCAGCGCATCGTTACGGGATCCCGCCCGGGCCATGAGCTCTGCGCGAAGCCGGAGCACTTCCGGATCACGCATACCGGCGTTCACCACGTCGTCCAGCATCTGGAGCGCGTCCGAGTATGCTTCCTCGTCCTGCAGCATTCTGGCAATGGCAATCCCGGTGTGAGATCGAGTTGCTGGCGGATCGAATATTTCGCTGGATTCAGATAGCGCCGCAACCTGGGGATCTTCGAAGCTTTGCCAGATCTCTCGCAGTGCCGCCATCCGCGAACGCTGGTCTTCATCGGCACCGATGCTGCGTTCCAGGCCGACGTTGCGCAAGAAGTTCTCAACGGGCGTTTCAGCTGGCGTTGTCTGGAAGATTGCCTGAGCCTCGGAACGATCACCAGCATTCAGCGCAATGAGGCCGGCCAGCAGTAACGCTCGCTGCGGGGTCTCGAAGGCTGGAACCAGGAACTCGAGTACCTCAGTAACGCGACGATAATCGAGCGAGCGATTCCGCAGCCCGGCGCAAACCGGGCCGGCAGCCATCCATTTCGGTTCGAGATCCGGTGAAGCAATTGCCGTGAGCGCAGAGACGACGATGTTCTCGGGCCAGACGCGGTCCGCATCGTGTTCGTCACGGAAATGCCGTATCGTCTGCAGCGCGGATGTACTATCTCCGGACGCCAGACACGCCCAGACGAGGTAGGTGAGCGCCAGTGGTGAACCCGAGAAGCGGTCGACCCACTGCGTTGCAAGCGTGTTCGCTTCGTCGGTCCTGTTTGCCGTAACAAGTCTGTTGATCGCAGCCGGAACGTAGGGTGTAACGTCCTTCGACTGAGAATCTTCGAGCAGTTGTTCGGCAAAGCGTTTGATGACCTCGATGCCAGGATCAACATGAGCCTGGATCTTCGACAGCTCCAGGTCGAAGTCACTGGATTCGATAGTTGACTGCCGGTTTCGAAGCGTGCGCAGCATCCGCCGTGCGTGATCGCGGCGCCGCGTTGCGATCAGAAGCTCCGCAGTGCGGATGAACCCGGGTATGAACTCAGGTTCTTCGGCAATAAGCGCCAGCGTGCTGTCCAGCGCGCTCTCCAGGCGATCCTGGCGAATGTCAATGTCGCTATTGCGAATCAGGGCCTTTGCCGAGGTCGAGAGTTCACTGGTTCCCGGCAAAGGGGACCAGAAGGCCACGCGTTCGAGTCTGGAGGCTTCGGAATAACCGGTACGTTCGTCAGCACGTGCCGTCATGCAAACAACTTCCACGAAGGTGCCTGAGGTCCGGGGTTCATCGCCGCACTTGCCTGTTGGTCGGCGGAATGCCTCCGGGACGATCAGCCAGCGTCCAGGCCTGCACGGTTCGCTCGCCTGAGAAGAAAGTATAGGCTGTTACGGGCCCGGAGAATCTAGTACTCAGGTAGGTATCTCCGGCGGACCATGTAGCAATCCGGACCTATCGGCTCATCATGCGGGTTCGCCGAACCCGGTAGTCTCCGGCGCGAATGAAAATTGCGTGGCAGATCCTGCCGTCGCTCAATCGGGAGGCGATGCGCCCATCTAGTTCATCCATGTTCCGGTTGGAGGTGATGATCGTCGGACGCCGGTTGTTGTACCGGTGATTCATCAACTGGTAGAGCTTTTCGCGGGCCCACGGCGTTGCGTTTTCCGTGCCGAGATCGTCCAGAACCAGTAGGTCAGCGTTCCGCACCGCCTGAAACCGGCTGTCGTATGACTGCGGTTGATCCGGTGCGAATGCGGACCGCAGGTGGTCCAGCAGATCCGGGACGACGACGAACAGCACGCGCATCCGCTGGTGAGTCAGGAGTGAGTTAGCAACGGCCGCAGCGAGGTGCGTCTTTCCGCATCCGTACCCGCCAACCAGAAAGAGCCAGCCATCCGGATTCTCACTGAACTCAAGGCAGATCTCGTAGGCCTCGCGAACGCCGGGAACGCCGGGATCGAAGGCGTCAAAGGTCCAGTCCTCGAGACGCTCGAGGTTGCTCATCTCTTCGTATTGCTGGCGCCAGCGAACTTCCTGCTCAGCGAGTTTGCAGTCACACGGGATCAGCCGTCCGAAGTTCGGGTGACCGACCGGCGCATCCATTCGAATGTAGCCGGCCCCATTGCAGATCGGGCAGCTATTCTCGTCTTCGGCGACGGAAAATTGCTGCATAGTCTCCTGAGAGGTGTCGCTCGGGGTCGATCTCGCCGGTACTGGATTGGTGTCGCTTATTCGCTTCATGGCTCCGTCCCTCGGTCGCCCAGGTTTCAAGGATTCGTTGAATGTATCGCCAGTTTCGGCGGTTATAGCTTACGGCTGCCTCGATGGCGTCTTCAATCCACGATTGTGGATATAGTTCCAGTGCTTCGACAAGCCGGTCGGCGATAATCGGCGTCACGAGTCCAATGTTCTGCTCGTACAGCTTGAAGATACCCGGCCTGGAACGTTCGACGCTCCGCGGTGGTTGCGTTTGTTCACCGGGAGCGGGTGGCTCGAGTTCGCCTGAACGATACCGCTCGAGTTTGATCCGGTTGTCAGGTGTAGCCAGCATAACCCATTCGGTCGCGGTCTGGTCTTCCGCGGTAACTGAAAATTCCAGAAGCGCATCGCGGGCGGTAGCAAGTTCGATCCCCCGGCGAATCTGATTATCTGGAGGCTGCACCGATCCATCCATCCGGAGTGATGCCACCAGCCCGGGGTCTCGCAGCAATGTTTCCAGCGAGATCGGCTCGCCGAGGCCCTCAACTCCGTTGGCGTTCCGGAAGACCGACAGCATCACCTGAAGCTCCGCTATCTCCCGAATCTGTGGCGCCACGTCTTCCAGGAACCACGCCGGGATCTCGATTGTGCGATTCTGGTCCTTGTTGGACATGGTGAGCTCCACTGGTTTCGGGAGTTGATGCTGAACGTCGTTCATCCGGGAGAACCGCGTCAAGTTACGTGCCGCGGTCAGCGTGGTCAGACATCCGGTTCGCGGTAGAGCTCGAGGTCGGCAAACCTCGCGGTGCGTTCAAAGAATCGCAGGTGCACCGTATCGGTCGGACCATTACGGTGTTTTGCAACGATGATCTCCGCGATACCTTTCTTCTCGGTCTCCGGGTCGTAGGCATCCTCACGATAAATGAACATGACGATGTCTGCGTCCTGCTCGATACTGCCGCTCTCGCGAAGGTCGGACAGCATCGGCCGATGGTCGGCACGGGACTCCACAGCACGCGACAACTGCGAGAGTGCCAGCACCGGAACATCCAGTTCGCGAGCAAGACCTTTGAGTCCACGAGAGATATCCGAGATCTCCTGAACGCGGTTCTCAGAGCGCCGTCCCTGCATCAGCTGCAAATAGTCGACGATGACGAAATCAAGACCGTGCTCGGCCATGAGTCGCCGCGCTTTACTCCGGACCTCCATGACGCTGATGCCGGGTGTGTCGTCGATGAATATGTTGGCTTCGGCCAGACGCCCGAATGCGCGAGAAATCTGCTCCCACTCGGCGTCGTCAATATAGCCAAGCCGCAGTCGCTGGGCATCGACGCCCGTCTCCATCGAGAGCAATCTCTGAACCAGCTGTTCCGCCGACATCTCGAGACTGAAAATGGCGACTGACTTGCCCGCCCGGACAGCGGCATTATGTGCAAATCCCAGCTGCAGCGATGTCTTACCGATCGACGGACGCGCCGCCAGAATGATCAGGTCGGACCGCTGCATTCCACCGGTCAGCTTGTCGATATCGGCGAAGCCGGAGGGAACGCCCATCACCTCGCCGCGATGCTGCTGGAGGAAGTCGAGCTTGTCGAAATACCCTTCGAGCACCTGGCCGATCGACACGAAATCCCGCGCGGTTCGCCGCTGAGATACGCCGAACAGCTGCTGCTCCGCACGATCCAGCGCGTCCTCGACATCGGCTGAATCGTCGAAGCCGATGTTGGCGATTTCGGTTCCGGCATGAATCAACCGCCGGAGCGTGGATGTGCGCTCGACAATCTTGCCGTAGTACTCCACGTGAACGGCGGTCGGGACAGCATCGATTAGCTCGGTCAGATAACTGACTCCGCCGACCTGTTCAAGGAGTTCTCGCCGCTCCAGCTCATCGACCACCGTGACGAAATCAGGTGGCTCCCGGCGATTGTAAAGATCAAGGATCGCCTGATAGATGTGGCCATTCGACGCACGGTAGAAATCATCATGCTTAAGAAAGGCCGCGACACGAATAATCGCATCGCGGTCAATCAACAGGCTTCCCAGAACCGAGAACTCCGCGTCAAGACTGTGCGGTGGTTCCTTGGCCGTGATGTCCAGGTCGACCACTGGCTAGTGCCTTCCGGCTGGGATCAGGATTCACTCCCGGCGGTCGATTCCTGTTCCACCGATTCCTCAGCGCCGGTCGATTCGTCGCCGTCCTGGTCACTGGATGCAGTCTCATCCGCATCGGAATCAGCACTCGGCTTGACAGTGACGGTCACCGCCGGACGGAGCCGCCCGACCAGGTGGATCTCGACAGTGTGCTCACCGGTGGAGCGAATCGGGTCGGAGAGCTCGACCTTTCGGCGATCAATCTGCTCACCCAGCTTTTCGCTCACGGCGGAGGCGATATCCGGTGCCGTAATGGACCCGTAGAGGCGACCGTGCTTGCCGACCCGGGCTTCGATCTCGACGCGCGTTCCTTCGATGCGCTCGCTGAGATCTCGAAGCTCTTCCTCGGCTCGCTCGATCTTGCGCTGCTGCGCCTGAATGCGCTCTTCAGCCTGCTTGATGCGTCCCGGCGTGCCCATCTCGGCGAGTCCCTGTGGAATCAAGTAGTTCCGAGCGAACCCGTCAGAGACATTCTGAATCGAGCCGGACTCTCCTACGTTGGGCACATCCTTCAACAGGATGACCTTCATGTGAATAACGCCTTCCTACACCGCCTGGGCGGTCGACCAGATCGTTTCGTCATCAATAATGTGTGGATGACTGGAACGCAGGCAGCATTTACCAGAATGCCGACTGGCTCAGCACCCATTACTATACCGTTGCTGACCATTCATTTCAATCGCAAAGCTGTGCGCAATAGCCCATGAATTGACCACGAGTCAGCCCTGATTTCGCCGGAGTAGCTCAAAGAGCGCAACTGACCCGGCCACAGCCGCATTGAGCGATTCCACAGCGCCTGGCATGGGAAGCTCAACGACGACGTCGCACTCTTTCAAGACGTTGCCGGCAACCCCGCGTTCCTCCGATCCAACCACCAGAACCGCCGGCTGAGGAAGATCCGCGGTGTAGATGTTCGCGGAATCACTGGTCGACTCCAACCCGATGATCCAGTATCCGGAGTCTTTCAGTGTCGCCAGCGTGCGCCTGGTGTTGTTTTCCCGGGCAATCGGCATTAACTCGACCAGCCCGGCCGAAGAGCGCACGACCGCCGGTGTGACCTGTGCCGACCGGTCAGACTGGATGACGATCCCGCCGACGTTTACCGCTGCCGCAGTGCGAATCAGCGTTGCCAGATTCTGCGGATCCTGCACGTGATCCAGGACAACTATCGTCCGCTGTCCAGCATCCTCGATCAGGTCGTCAATTTCGACATACTGAAACGGTCCTGTTTCGAGAACGATCCCCTGGTGATTTCCACCCTGAGACAATCGATCAAGTTGATCCTGATCGACGTACTCGACACGCACGGACGTGTCCGATGCCGCGTCGATCGCCCGCTTGATTCGTTTATCGTCGCGGCGTTCACTCCGGACGAGCAAGCGGTTATGGCGACGGCGTCCACGAAGCGCCTCCACCACCGGGTTGATGCCGTACAGATAATCGAAGCGCTCTCGCTGCCGTCGCGCCATCATCTGTCCATTCGCCAGCGGGATCCTTCGGCGGAATCCTCGATCACGACGCCAAGTGCCGACAGCCGGTCTCGTACCTGATCGGCGAGTTCGAACTGCTTCGCTTCGCGCAGTTGCTGTCGAACTTCGACTAGTAGATCGATGAACGGGGCACTGTCGAGACTCTCCGGTTCGGGTTCCTGCAGTTTCAGCCCCAGAACCGCTGCGAGATCCTGAAGGCGCGCCTGTGCCCAGCGGGCTTCGGGCGTTCCGTGGCCCTCGTCCTGTGCCCGGTTGATCGAACGTGCGAGGTCAAACAACGCAGCCAGGGCCACCGGTGTGTTGAAATCGTCGTTCATCGCGGCTTCGAAGCGCTGGCGTGCCTCGTCCGCCGCATCAGCGAGTTCGTGCGATGGGCGAGCATCCGGTACCTCGCGCCGGTCCAGACCGCGAACTGCGCCGATCAATCGCTCCAGCCCCCGTTTTGCTGATTCATAGGTGTCGTCACCAAACGCCATCGGAGAACGGTAGTGAGATCCAAGCACCATGAACCGGAACACTTCTCCGCCGCCCATATCGAGCAATTCGCGGATCGTTACGAGGTTGCCTTCCGACTTGCTCATCTTCTCGCCGCGAAGTTCCAGCATACCGTTGTGAACCCAGTAGCGCGCGAGATTGTGGCCGCAGTTGATCGATTCCGACTGAGTGATCTCGTTTTCGTGGTGTGGGAAAATCAGATCTGATCCCCCGCCATGGATGTCGATCTCACCGCCCAGATGACGCTGGATCATCGCGCTGCACTCGATATGCCAGCCCGGCCGGCCAGGTCCCCACGGGGAATCCCAGGATGGCTCGTCTTCCTTGGCAGCCTTCCAGAGGACGAAATCCATCGGGTTCTCTTTGTGCTCATCAACATCCACCCGGGATCCGGCGATCATGTCGTCGAGATTCCGATGCGAGAGTTTTCCGTAGTTTTCGAAACGGGAAACTCGATAGAAGACATCGCTGCCGGGAACATGGTAAGCGTGTCCGGACTCGATCAACTTCTCGATCAACCCGATGATCGTATCGATTTCCTGCGTTGCCCGGGGATAGATCGTCGCCGGTTTGATGTTGAGCCGGGCTGTCTGAGCCATCCACTCGTTGATCATGTCCTCGGCCAGTTGCTCGGATGAGATGCCAAGCTCGTTGGCGCGATTGATAATCTTGTCGTCGACATCAGTGAAGTTCTGGGCGTGGATTACCTGATAGCCCTGATACTCCAGGTAGCGCCGGATAATGTCGAAGACCATTGCCGACATCGCGTGGCCGATATGTGCCTCGGCGTAAACCGTTGGCCCGCAGACGTACATCCTGACCTTGCCCGGTTCGATCGTCTCGAACAACTCCTTCCGGCCGGTCATCGTGTTGGTGATTTGAATCGTCACGGTTTGCTCCTTTGATCGTCGTTGTCTCTACCCGTTGGTTGCCTCAATAGCATTCGAGCTGACAACGCGGATTGCAGCCTGACCCGCGCCCGGAAACCGGACGTGAGCGGAGTGCTCGAGTCTCTGGAAACTGTGAAATCAAAGGATGCAGATGGTAGGCGGCAATTCGTCCGGCCAGCCCGGGGAAATCGCTAAGCTGTGATGTCGCTGGCGAATCGTGCTCGGTTGCCATGAATTACCTGCAATCCTGTTCGCGTACCCGTTTCGTCGCGCAAACTGTGCCAGCTCGGCTCGCTCAGGCGAGACAGCCGGCATTGATACAGGCGCAACAGGTGCGGTGAACAGTCTGCAGGTTGAAACTCATCGACGAAAAACGCCGTTCTCTAGCTATCAGCTGCGGTCGACGTCGTTTTCGACGACGATTCGCTGGACGAGGATGTATCACTACTCGCCGACGACGAACTCGAATCGCTGGACGTTCCGTTTGACGACGATCCGTTCGTTGACGCTGAGCTCGATGAACTACTCGAGGGACGGTTGTCGGTCGAGTAGAACCCGGATCCCTTGAAAATGATCCCGGCGGGATACAACACGCGGCGGACGTCGTTTCCGCAGTCCGGGCATGTCTGAATCGGGTCATCACTGAACTTCTGCTTGCGTTCGAACGTCATCTCACAGGTGTCGCAGGCATATTCGTATATCGGCATTGTGATCCGTCCTTCATTGGTTCGCAGTCACGCTCCGCGCAACGGAGGCATTTTACCGCATTGTCGCCACATAGAGCAAGAGAGTGTCATCAAGGTTGAGTCACATCGGCTCTAGTTCTTCCCAGTTGTCACCCACCTTGACTTCGGTGACCAGCGGAACCTTGAGCTCGGCGACACTTTCCATCGTCTCGGTCACGATTTCAGCGAGCGAGTCGATCTCCGACTCTGGTGCCTCGAAGAGTAACTCGTCATGGACCTGGAGAATCATGCGGGATTGATAGTTGTCCTCGCGGAGCTGTCGATGAAGTCGAATCATGGCCATCTTCATGATGTCCGCGGCTGTTCCCTGGAGCGGCATGTTGATCGCGATTCGTTCTGCCGCCGTTCGCCGGTTGAAATTAGACGAATCGATGTCACCGACGTAGCGCCGACGCCCGAACATCGTCGAGATATACCCCTGATTCCGGGCCAGATCTTTTGTATCTTCCAGATATTGACGGACACCCGGCAGTCGTTCGAAATAGGTATCGATGAACTCCTGCGCCTCTGAACGTGGCATCCCGGTATCCCGGGAGAGCCCGTAGGCCTGCATGCCGTACATGATTCCGAAATTGACGGTTTTGGCAATACGGCGCATGTCCGCGGTCACATTGTTGATGTCGACGCCAAAGACGTCAGCAGCCGTCGCGGCGTGAATGTCCTGACCCGCCTGGAATGCTGCCAGCAATGTCTCGTCCTTAGAGAAATGCGCCATCAGCCGCAATTCAACCTGGCTGTAGTCTGCGGCGAGAAAACGCACGCGCTCGCCGTTCGGACGGGATTCAGCTCTGTTGTCGGCAATGAACGCTCGGCGTACTGTTCGCCCGATTCCGGAACGAACGGGAATGTTCTGCAGGTTTGGATCGGTCGAGCTCAGTCGGCCGGTCGCAGCAACGGTCTGGTTGAAGGAGGTGTGGACGCGTCCAGTTTCCGGGTTGACCTGGTTAGGCAGCGCATCGACATAGGTCGATTTCAGCTTCTGCAGCTGGCGATACTCGAGGATCAGCGGAATGATCTCGTGTGCCTCCCGAAGGTTCTCCAGCACTTCCTGGCTGACCGAGTAGCCCGTTTTGGTCTTCCGTCCGGCCGGAAGTTTGAGGTGCTCGAACAGGACATCGGCCATCTGTCGGTTGGAGTTGATGTTGAACGATCGTCCGGCGTGGCCGTGAATCTCTCGCTCGAGTTCGGAGATTTCACCGGTGAGCTGTTTCGAGACCTCTTTGAGCAACTCAACGTCGAGGGCGATACCGGTCTTTTCCATGTCGATCAGCACGTCAATGAGTGGCATCTCGATGTCGTAGAAGAGGTCAGCCTGCTCGTGTGCATCGAGCTCTGGATCCAGTTTGCTTTTTAGTTGCCAGGTGGATTCGACATCGGCACATGCGTACTGACCGGCCTGGTCAATATCGGCGAGATCCATGGTGATCTGTGACTTGCCTTTGCCTATCACGGTGGTGATTTCGTCCATCTCAATCCCGAGCTTCGTGAACGCCAGTTCCTTTAGCCCGAGCGAGTTTTCGCCAAGAATGTACGCCGCGATCATGGTGTCGAACGTGAATCGGGGAAGTGAATAGCCGTGCCGCTCCAGCACAACCGCATCGTATTTAGCATTGTGGGCGTAGAGCTTCGCGTCCTGACTGGACAGGATCGGCGAGAGCGCTTTGTGCACGACGTCGCGGTCGAGTTGGCCACGCCCGTTGCTGGCGTGGCCAACCGGGATGTAATAGCTCTTGTGCGGTGCCGTTGCGACGGCGATTCCGACCAGCCTCGCCTCGGATGCCTTCGTTGAATCGGTCTCAACATCAACGGCAAGACCGTCGGCCTGGCTGGCGTCGGTGAGGAATTGCTCGAGCAAGTCCTCATCGGTCACCATGGTCCGGTCACTTTCCTGTACCGGAGCCGCTGGCTCGTCGATGTCGAGTACCTCTGGCAGGCGCTCGAGCAGGGTTCGGAACTCCAGTTCCCGGAACACCCGGACGACCTCGTCGCGGTCGTAGTCCGCGACAACGCACTTTTCCAGGTCGAGTTCAATGTCGACGTCGCGTACGATCGTCGCCAGTTCCCGCCCCTGGATGGCAATGTCGAAGTTTTCCTTCAGCGAGTTCTGGGCTCGAGGTGGCTTGACCTCGTCCAGATGTTGCTGGAGTTCCTCCAGGCTGACGTATGCTTTCATCAGATTTGTGGCGGTCTTCTCACCGACGCCCGGAACGCCGGGGATGTTATCCGACGTATCGCCAACCAGCGCTTTGAATTCCGGGATGCGTTCAGGCTCGAAGCCGAACCGCTCTTCGACGCCTTTTCGATCGAACAACCGGAAGTCACTGAAGCGTGGACGGCCTGGCAGCAGAATCTGTGTCCGCTCATCGGCGAGCTGCAGCAGGTCGCTGTCACCGGTTACGATGAGGATCTCGTTACACTCGCCGTCTGCGATCTTTGCGATGGTTCCGATAACATCGTCAGCTTCGTAGCCCTCTTTGGTGTGGATCGGGATGTTCATTGCCTGGAGGACCTCGTAAATGCGGTCAATCTGCTGGTGGAGATCGTCCGGCATCGGGGCGCGATGTGCCTTGTACTCTTCAAACGCTTCGTGCCGGAATGTCTTGCCGACATCGAAGCTGACAATCACATAGTCGGGTTCGTGGTCGCGAAGCGCGTCCAGCAGCATGGACGTGAATCCGTAGACTGCGTTTGTCGGCTCCCCGTCGGACGTTGCCATGCTTTCCGGCATAGCATGGTAGGCGCGATAGGCGAGACCGTGCCCATCGACCAGCATCAAACGTTTTCCGGATTTGTTCGAGCCCGCGGACATCGCCGATCTCCTTTCAGATTGCCGCCCCATTATATAGATCACACGGACCAGGTGATATGTGAATCTGCAACCGATCAGTTGGTGAAATCTACGTCCTGGCGGCGGTATTCCCGCGTGGTGTGACAGCGCTTACATTCTGCGCCATGGTGGTTGATATAATCAGAGTGGTACGAAAAGCCAGCGCAATACTCGGAAGAGACGTCACGCACAGAACGATTCACGGAACCCTGGAACAATCGTCTAATCCGTTTTGTGCTCGCTATAACCTGCCGGCAAGAACTAAAACCCGGGAATCCGTTCACACTGCGATCCTGTCAGGATTCCGGACCCAGTGGACGGAACACCGTATTCGTGCAAGAGGGGAGCGGTATGGAAGCCGTCCAGTCATTGTCGGAACGCATGATCGAAAACGTGGAACGGGTAATCGTTGGTAAACGCCGGGAGGTTCAGTACGTCCTCGTCGCGCTGTTGTGTCGGGGACACGTCCTGGTCGAAGACGTTCCGGGTGTAGGCAAGACCGTCCTGGCAAAAGCGATCGCCAGGAGTGTCGGGTGCAGTTTCAAGCGTATTCAGTTCACCCCGGATCTCCTCCCGAGCGACGTCACCGGCGTTAGTGTTTTCAACCAGAAAACTGGAGAGTTCGAGTATCGGGCAGGCCCGATCGTTGCTCAGATTGTTCTGGCTGACGAGATCAACCGGGCAACCCCCAAGACGCAGTCCTCATTGCTGGAGGCGATGGAGGAAGCGCAGATCACCGTGGATGGCGTCAGCTATGCACTGCCGGATCCGTTCGTTGTGCTGGCCACGGAGAACCCGATTGAATACGAGGGAACATTCCCGCTGCCCGAGGCTCAGCTCGACAGGTTTCTGATTCGGCTGTCTCTGGGATATCCAACGCATCAAGGCGAAGTCGAAATCCTGCAGCGCCAGCACACGATGCATCCGCTCGACCGCCTGGAGCAAATCGTTGCTGTCGAGGATCTGATCGAGGGGCAGCGAATGGTCAAAGAGGTTCATGTTGACGATTCGCTGAAGGAATACATTGTCTCTGTCACGGAGGCAACCAGGGAACACGACGATGTGTACCTCGGCGCTGGACCGCGTGGCTCTCTCGCACTTTACAACACATCCCGCGCCTGGGCCGCGATGCACGGACGAGATTACGTGATCCCGGACGACATCAAAGAACTCGCCGAGTCTGCGCTGTCCCACCGCATCATCGTCAGTCCATCTGCCCGGATGAAAAACGTGGACAGCCGGATCGTGGTTCGCGAGATTCTGGCGTCCATTCCGATCCCGGGCGGTCAGACCCCTGGTGCTGATGGCGCTCGCCGGCAAACTCGTAGCTGGAGGGAAGTTGGCCAGCGGCCGTGAACTGGCTAAAGCTCGTCGCACTCATCCTTGGAATACTGGTTGTTTCGGAGCTCAACAGCTGGAGCATCCTGGATAACCTTTTCTTCGTCCTGACGGGTTTGCTGGTTGTGAGCTTTGTCTGGAGCAGGTTCAGCCTGCGCGGGGTTGACGTAACGCGCGAGACGAAGTCGAATCGCGCACAAGTCGGGCAGACGTTGGTAGAACGAGTCCGGATTCGGAACTCGAGTCGCTTCCCGAAGCTCTGGGTTGAAGCCATCGACCATTCAGATATGCCCGGTCATCAGATCAGCCGGGTGGTGAATCTCAATCCGAACGACGCAAATAGCTGGAAGGTCGAAACCTGGTGTTCCCGGCGTGGGCGCTTCCAGATCGGCCCGCTTACGTTGCGATCTGGCGACCCATTCGGGCTGTTCCCGATGGAAACGGTCGTGCCAGACGTTCGCGATCTCGTCGTCTACCCGGCGGTGATCGATCTGGTGGGCTTCCGTCTTCCGGTCGGTGATCTGCCGGGCGGAAGCGCAACACAGCGTCGAACACAGTTCCTCACTCCGAATGCGTCCGGGGTCCGCCAGTACATGCCGGGTGACAGTTTCAATCGGATCTCCTGGAAGTCAACGGCCCGGACCGGTCAGCTGATGGTCAAGGAGTTCGAACTCGATCCGACGTCCGATATCTGGATTGTCGTTGACATGGATATGCGCCACCACGCTCGCGCGAATGTCTCTCAGACAATGCAGGCGAGGGCAATGCTCAATAGTCCTGATGGCGCGCTGCCAATCGAATTCTGGCTCGATTCGACGGAAGAGTACTCGGTGACGCTCGGCGCATCGCTCGCGAATCACTTTCTCGAGCAAACGCGTAACGTGGGGATGATTTTCAATAATCATAACTACGACGACATCCTGGCTGATCGGGGACCGCGTCAGATGACCAAGATCCTCGAGCAACTCGCCGTGATGCACGCTGATGGCCGGACCCCGATTGCTGAACGCCTGTTGACCGAATCAATTCGATTCGATCGTAACAGCACGGTGATAATCATAACGCCGTCAACCGATGAGCAGTGGGTACGCTCGGTAACACAACTGGTAGCACGCGGTGTTCGCTGTGTTGCAGTGGCGATCGAACCGAGCACATTCGATGGCTCGGACAGCAGCCTGATGGTGGTCAGCGATCTGGCTGCGGTCGGGGTGCCGACCTACCTGGTTAAACACGGAGACGATATCAACACGGCTCTGTCCACGCAGGGGCAGGGCACTCAGGCACAGCACGTTTGATAGATCCGACTGACTGATGCTGACATCCTGACAGTGCTGGAGGAATTCTACCCATGCATCGCATTCGCCTCGAACACGGATGGACGACATTCTGGCTGGTCGCACTGCTTGTTTTCACGGCAACGCTTTCTGTGCAGCAGGCGGAGTGGGCGGCCGGGCTGCACATTCTGACACCAATCACGATCATTGGCTTGTTCGTGGGGCTGATTCTGGTTCACATGAGGCAGATTCCGCCGATCGCGGCGCATGCGACTGCGTTCGTCATCGGTATCATCGTGGTCTTCTTCCAGATGACCACCTTCCTGAGCGATGCACTGGGATCGCGTTGGGACAAACTGTCCTGGCTCTGGAGCCGGTGGGAGACCTGGTGGGCAACGATCCGGGGCGGTGAATCGGCCGAGGACCTCTACCTGTTCATCCTGATGATGTCCGGGATGCTGTGGGTCCTGAGCTATGCCTCGATCTGGTTCGTGTTTCGCTCCGGGTGGATCTGGATCACACTGCTGCT
The DNA here is from genome assembly GCA_007133615.1 of Thermomicrobiaceae bacterium. Lineage (GTDB taxonomy): Bacteria > Chloroflexota > Chloroflexia > Thermomicrobiales > Thermomicrobiaceae > SLMJ01. Next base: position 16,667 of record SLMJ01000233.1, read on the forward strand.
CCCGGGAGTGATCGTGCTGCTAAATCTGGGGTACTCCTCGAACGTCTCAACCTTCGTTCTGGTGCTGTATCTGTTCGCGGCGATTCTGCTGCTGATGCGGTTCCACTTCGTTCAGCGGGAGATTCGCTGGCGTCGAGAAGGTGTGCCGTATCCTGATTCGCTTCTTGTTCGCGGATTCTGGACGGCGAGCTACCTGGCAGCGATTCTGATTATTGCGGGCTGGATGGTGCCGTTTTCCCCGCAAACGGATCGAGCCGTCGCGGCGTTTGATTCCGCGAGTTCACCCTGGGACCGGCTGGAGCAGGCAGTTGCCGATCGTTGGGGCAATGTCTTGCCTGGACGAGGCGGCAGTGGCGGTGGAGTCGGCGGGTTTGCCAGTTTCGACAGCGAGTTTGAACTCGGCGGTTCGCTGCGGCTCAGTGAGGAACCAGTCGTGTTCGTGGAAGGCTCCAATGCACCGTATCTGGCGGCGCACCGGTACGACTACTACACCGGTACCGGCTGGGAGACTACGTTTGAGAGCCGACTCAACTCCGGCGATGAGGATGACGACAGCTCTCCACCGCTCGTGAGTTTTGACGCCGGTCAGGAGTTCCCGGTTCCCGATTCTTCCCGCGAGGCGACCACCGAACAGACCCATCGCGTCGAAGTGCTTCGACCACAGGGCAATATCGTTCTCTCGGGTGGTGAAGCGACAAGCGTTGCGCTCGATACTCGCGTGCAGGCCGGCTGGTACAACTACGAGGAGCAGGAGATCAATCTCGCCGCCGCGGAAGAAGGCAATACTCCGCCTGATCTCTGGAATCTCGTGAGCCGTTTGAAGGATGCCGAATTCAACCTCTCCGACGAGGAAGATGGCAATTCGCTCGATCCAACCCCCGGCACTGCGGATGATGACGCCAGCGACGACGAGTCGCAGAATGGTGCGCTTCCGGTTGATGACCTGGACTCAGACTCTCGTGAACTCTGGGAGCGCGTTCTGCAAGATCAGACCGAACTGGAAGAGCGTGGCATCGAAACCGAGATCCAGTTCTCCGATGATTTGACGCCCGAATCGCTTGTCTTCACCGGCCCGCTGCCGGTGTTCAACGACATCGAAGCAATCTACGCCGAGGAAATCAGCAGCGGCGATGAATACGAGGTCACGTCGCTTACGAGTGAGGCAACGTCTGAAGAACTGATTGCGGCGTCAGAAGCGTACCCAGTTGAGATTACCGATCGGTATCTGCAGATTCCCGATGAGTACAGCGAGCGGGTGGAAAACCTGGCGTTCGCTATTACCGAAGGACAGGATTCGGCCTACGAGAAAGCCTCGGCAATCGAAGGCTGGCTGCGGGAGAATCTCGAGTACAGCGAGCAGATTGCAGTCCCGCCGGAAGGTACAGACTTCATAGAGTACTTTATCTTCGAAATGCAGGAAGGCTATTGCACGTACTACGCAACTGCGATGGCCCAGATGCTACGGATGGTCGATGTTCCGGCCCGGGTCACCGTTGGCTACTTCCCGGCATCGTACGACGAGGAGTTCAACGGTTCGATCTACCGCGACCGGAACGCCCATGCCTGGGTGGAAGTCTACTTCCCGGAATACGGATGGGTTGACTTTGAACCGACTCCGTCTCAGTCCACAATCTCCCGCGGTTCGACCGCAGATGGCGCAGACTCCCCGGATGATCTGATGGATGATCCGGCGCTTGGCGGTCAGATGCCGCGCGATGACATGATGATGTGGGAAGAGGAGTTCATGCCCGGGGAAGCGGGCAGCGGAGATATCGATGGCATCGGCCAGGAATCGACCAGCACCGCACAGTGGATTATGCGTGGGATTGCGCTGGTCCTTCTGTTGGCAGTTGGTGTCTTCAGCTTCTTCTGGTTGCGTGGCTTGAGCGGACAGTCTCCTGCCGGTCAGTTCTTCACCCGCCTCCAGCGAGGCGCGGCGTGGACCGGCATAACAGCACGGCCATCGATGACACCGTTCGAGTATGCACGTTCGATTGCGACGGCTGTACCGGGTACTCGCACTGATGCCGAGTATCTGGCCGAAATCTACGTCAAGGAACGCTACGGAAACCGGCAGTTGCAGTCGCCAGAGCTGACTCGTGCCCGGGCGGCGTGGATGCGGCTCCGCGGCATGTTCCTGAAATACGCACTGCTGCATCGCTGGCGAAACTCTCGTCGTGGCAGTGAACGTGACTGAGAATCATCCGGGCAGGGAAGACGGGTAGGGGGCCCATGGCGATCGTGACGGTCGGCAGCATCAATACGGACCTGGTGGTCCGTGTTGATCAGTTTCCGATTCCAGGAGAAACGGTGTACGGCGACGATTTCGCCACGTACGCCGGCGGTAAAGGGGCAAATCAGGCTGCAGCAGCCGCGCGTCTCGGCGCGTCGGTCTCGCTGCTCGGCGCGGTGGGCGATGACGTCAACAGTTCGGCTCGCCTCTCCGATTTGCGAGACGCGGGAGTTGATGTTTCGCCGGTACTCGTGCGCGACCAGACACCCGGCGGTGTCGCGCTGATCCAGGTCGATCGGTCCGGCCAGAACCAGATCGTGATCGTACCCGGCGCGAACGGCACCGTCACGCCGGAAGATGTGGCGAGCACGCTTCCGAATCTGGTTCAGCCCGGTGACCTCGTTCTGGTGCAGTTCGAGCTTCCATTCGAAACCGTACGCAGCGCGCTGGAGACAACGCGAGAACGGGGCGCGCGGAGCATTGTTAACACGGCGCCGTACATCGACGGCACAGACTCACTTCTTCCCCTGATCGATATTCTGGTCGTGAACGAGATCGAGGCGGGGCAGTTGCTTGGGCGCGGGCCAGTATCTGTCGATGCCGCGATGGACGTGGTGAAGGAGTTGCAGTCAACCGGGCCATCGGTAGTCTTTGCTACTCTCGGGGCGTCAGGAGCGGTCATCCTCGACAACTCCTCATCCGGGACGATACCTGCTCCGAAGGTCGAGGTTGTTGATACGACTGGAGCAGGCGACGCCACGGTTGGTGCGTTTGCCATGGCGTTGGGTGAGGGCAAGAGTACGGTCGAGGCTGCGCAGATGGCTGTAATGGCCGGAAGTTTCGCGGTGCAGCGGCCTGGCGCTCAGCCATCACAGCCGACCCGTGACGAGCTTGACCGGTTTATCGAGAGCCATTCGACGACCGCCTGAGCGGGCGCTCCTCAATGCTTGCCTGATGAAGAACCGGGTGGCCTAAATGGCCACCCGGTATCTGTTTGGAAGGTTTTTGCAGCCCTAGAGCGTGTGCCACCCCATGGCAAAGACCAACAGGATGGCAACCACGTTGACCACCTTGATCATCGGGTTGATCGCCGGTCCGGCTGTGTCCTTGTACGGATCGCCGACGGTGTCACCAGTGACCGAGGCCTGGTGGGCCGGGCTGTTCTTGCCACCGTGAGCACCGGATTCAATCAGCTTCTTGGCGTTATCCCAGGCGCCACCACCGGTGACCATGGAGACGGCCAGGAAGATGCCGGTCACGATCGAGCCGATCAATACGCCACCGACGGCTTCCTTACCGAGCGTCAGTCCAACAATCACTGGCGTAGCCACCGGGAGCATGGCCGGGAGCATCATTTCCCGAAGTGCCTGCTTGGTGACGATATCGACGGCGGTGCCGTATTCTGGCCGGCCGGTGCCTTCCATGATGCCTTCAACTTCGCGGAACTGCCGGCGCACCTCTTCGACGACGGACGAACCGGCTTTCCCGACCGCATCCATCAGCAAACCACCAAAGAAGAATGGCAATGCACCACCGATGAACAGACCGATTAGAACAGATGGGTTCGCGAGGTCGAAAACAACTTCTTCCGCGATCTCCAGGAAGTAGGACGCGAAGAGAACCAGCGCAGCGAGTCCAGCGGAACCGATCGCATATGCCTTCGTGACAGCCTTTGTGGTGTTGCCAACGGCGTCCAGCGGATCGGTGATTTCGCGCACTTCCGACGGCATCTCGGCCATCTCGGCGATACCGCCCGCGTTGTCGGTAATTGGTCCGAAGGAGTCAATCGCCACGATGATTCCTGCCATCGAGAGCATCGACATGGCGGCAACGGCAATGCCGTAAAGACCGACGGTCATGTCCTCCGGAGCGGCGGTCAGATTGTAGGCCATGTAGATGGCTAGCGCGATCATGATGATTGGAGTCAGTGTGGAACGCATCGAGATCGCCAGTCCGGCGATAATGTTCGTTCCGTGACCACTCTCAGATGCTTCGGCGATCTGCTTGACTGGGGCAAACTTCTCCGACGTGTAGTACTCGGTGAAGATCACCACTCCGAGTGTGACGAGCACACCCAGCATTGCGGAAAGATAAAGCTTCGTGGTTGCCGAGAAGTCGAACGTCAGCCCGAACATCGAGACTTCGCCGGCCTGGATGATCGGGTTGTCGCCCATCAGCCACCAGGTGACCGGTAGAAAGGCAATCACGCCGAGCAACATGCTGACGCCCAGTCCCTTATAGAGCGCGCGCATGATTGACTGACTCGCGTCGAGCTTGACAAAGAAAGTCCCGATAATCGAGGCAGCGATCGACGCGGCGCCGATAACGAGTGGGAATACCACCGCGAGCTCACTATCGAACACAAGGCTTCCGAGCAACATCGCTGCGATCGCAGTGACCGCATAGGTCTCGAAGAGGTCAGCCGCCATCCCGGCGCAGTCACCGACGTTGTCGCCGACGTTATCCGCAATAACGGCCGGATTTCGCGGATCATCCTCGGGAATACCGGCTTCAACCTTACCGACGAGGTCAGCACCGACGTCAGCGGCTTTAGTGAAGATCCCACCACCAATTCGGGCAAACACCGAGATCAAACTGCCACCGAAGGCGAGTCCCACTAGTGCGGTCACATCGCGGGTAATCCAGTAGAAAACTGCCACGGAGAGCAGTGCCAGTCCGACCACAAAAAGGCCAGTGACGGTGCCTCCCCGAAACGCGACCAGGAGCGCAGCGCTGAGTCCGCTGCGTCCCGCTTCGGCCGTTCGGACGTTCGAGCGCACAGCCACCGCCATGCCGAAGATCCCGGCGATCGCCGAAGCGATTGCGCCAAGGACGAACCCGGCTGCCGTTGCGATGTTAAGCAGGAACGCGAGCGCAATTGTGATCACGATGGCAACATAGGCGACCATCGTGAACTGACGACGCATGTACGCTTCAGCGCCTTCCTGAATAGCGGAGGCGATTTCACGCATGCGCTCGTTACCAGTCGGGCGATCCAGCACCCACTTTGCCAGAAATGCGCCATAGACAATGGCGGCAGTGCCGGCGACGGTGGCCAGGATCAGCCCGATAAGCACTGTGTCAGAGTTATCGTTCGGCACGTAGTCCCCTCTCCCCTGCGTATACCTCTGTCTGCCCAATCATCATGCAAATCCTACCCGACCAGAGAAGCGAGCGCCCTGCTGGGCTCCGCGCCCCATCCACGCACTGAAAGCGCGGCCAGATCGGCCGCGCCTCAGTCACGAGTTTCAACACATCTGTCGTACGATCGCCCACTGGGCAAACGTTTCAGTTCCAGGCTGCATAACAGACCTAGTAGTACCGATAGATCGCCATCATCGCTAATATGATCGCCAACGCCACGAACATTCCTGCCAGGAAGAACCATGTAAACAGCCGGCTATCCCACTTGAGGTGCATGTAGTACATGACCACCAGGACGAACTTGATCGACGACAGGATGATCAGGGATGCTGCCAGGAGGTACAGGCTCCAGGCCGACTCAAACATATCCTCGACGAAGTACAGCGCAATCTCGACCGCTGTGAGGATGAATAGCGCCGCACCAACCTTGAGGTACGTTCGATCTGATGGATGATGCGCGTGTTCAGTTGAATGATCCACGTGATCTGTCATCATACCGCTCCCTGATTCCCGGCTGTCTCCGTCATCGTACCCGTCTTCCCCGCGTTTTCTCGTCTGAATCTGTCCGTCGTCAGAAACGGTTCACTCATCGTCGTTCGCGTTCGTGCTAACGGTATGGCACCAGGAAGACGAACGTAAAGATTACGATCCAGACGATATCGACAAAGTGCCAGTACAAACCGGCGATTTCGACTTTCTCCTCGTTTTCCACCCCTAATCTGCCGCGATACGACATCAGGACGAGTCCCAGGAGCCAGATCACGCCAATCGCAACGTGAACCTTGTGGAACCCGGTGGTAACGAAGTAGGCCGTTCCAAAGATGTTGGAGCCGATCGTGATGCCTTCATCGTAGAACTTGAGATACTCGAACGTCTCGCCACCGAGGAACAGAAGCCCCATCAGCGCTGTCGTTGACAACCAGATCCGCATTCCCGCGTGATTTCCACGCTGCAAAGCGGAAAGACCGAGAACGAACGCGAGACTGCTCATGAGAAGAACGAACGTCATAAGCGACGAAAACGGGATGTCGAGCAGCTGGTTCGGGCCGATCTCCAGGTCCGCCATGTCCGGGCGGTAGACCATGTACATCATGATCAGCGTCCCGAAGAACATGCAGTCCGAAGCCAGGAAAGACCACATCATCATCTTGTTGTGTGTTATCCCGGTCGTCGTTGCGTGTTCGTCGTGACCGGCGTGATGGTCAGTTGATGCCACGGATCCGAATCCCCTCTCATGCACCCGTTCGCACTAATCGTTCGGTTCGAAGGCCCACGCGAAGAGCCCGACCGCCGTGATGATTCCGCCGATGACACTGATCCAGAGGGTGAAGATCACACCTGCACCCATGAGCATGAGACCGAAGGACACCAGCAGCGGTACGTAGGAACCAGGTGGCAGATGAATGTGCTCGTCCGCCGGCGGTTCTGCTTCATCAGTGCGGTTGTACTTCTTGTCCCAGAAATCATCACGTGCGCGAATCTGCGGCGTCGCGTCGAAGTTATGCTTGGCTGGCGGAGACGCTGTGGTCCACTCGATTGTCCGCCCATCCCACGGGTCTGCCGGGGCCGGCTCACCGGAGCGGACCGACTTGATCAGGTTCCAGACCATCAGCAGCATACCGATGCCGAGCATATAGGCACCGACTGTCGCCACCAGGTTCCAGAGCTCATACCCGTAGTCTGATGGATAGGTGTAGATTCGGCGCGGCATTCCGTCCACGCCCAGGAAGTGCATCGGGAAGAACGTCAGGTTGAAGCCAATCAGTGTCAGCCAGAAGTGAATTTTGCCGAGGCTTTCACTCATGTACCGGCCGTACCACTTCGGGAACCAGTAGTAGGTTCCGGCGATCAGGCCGAACATCGTTCCACCGAACAGCACGTAGTGCAGGTGGGCGACAACGAAGTAGGTATCGTGCTGCCAGTAGTCGATCGGCACCGCTGCGTGCATGACGCCACTGATACCACCGATCGTAAACATCCCGACGAATGCAACCGCAAACAACATCGCGGTTGTCAGCCTGATCGATCCACCCCAGAGTGTGGCGAGCCAGTTCAGAATCTTCACACCTGTCGGGATGGCGATAAGCATGGTTGTCGTTGAGAAGACCATGTTTGGTATCGGTCCAACGCCGACGGTGAACATGTGGTGAACCCACACACCGAAGCCAAGGAATGCGATCGCAATACCCGAGAAGACAACGAACGAGTAACCGAACAGCGGCTTGCGTGAAAAGGTCGGCAGGACTTCGGAGATGATTCCGAACGCCGGCAGAATCAGAATATAGACTTCTGGATGCCCAAAGATCCAGAAGAGGTGCTGCCACATCACGACGCTGCCTTCAGTTGCGCTGAAGAAGACCGTGTCGAAGTTGCGGTCCATCATCAGAGCGAACAGGGCGATGGCGAGCGTCGGGAACGCCAGCATGATCAGGACAACAGTGATCATCGTCATCCAGACGAAGATCGGCATCCGCATTAGCGACATACCTGGAGCTCGCATGTTGATGATCGTGACGAAGAAGTTCAGACCACCAGCCAGTGTCGAGATACCGAGCACCTGCAGGCCCATGACGTAGAAGTCGCCACTGGCTCCTGGCGTGTACTGAGCGCTCGAGAGTGATGCGTAGCCAGTCCAGCCGATATCGGGCGCATCTCCGAACAGGAACCCGCTGCAGAGCAGAATTCCGCCGAACAGATACACCCAGTAGCTGAACGAGTTCAGTCGCGGAAATGCGACGTCTCGGGCACCGATCTGGAGCGGAATGATGAAGTTGAAGAATGCAACGCTCATCGGCATCAATGCCAGGAAGATCATCACCAGCGCGTGCATGGTGAAGAACTGGTTATAGACGTCCGGGCTGATCATGGTGCTGTTCGGCACCGCGAGCTGACTCCGGACACCGAGCGCCAGGAATCCGCCGACGAAGAAGAACGTCAGGGACGTCCAGAAATAGAGCAGGCCGATCTTCTTGTGATCAGAGGTCGTTATCCAGTCCCAGATAATCGCCCAGCGATCTGTCTGCTCTTCTTTAGCTGCTACTGCCTGTGCCATCTAGCGGTCCCCTTTTCCGCGAATGACGGCCCGCATCTGTGCCGCACCACGTTCACAACAGTCGCGTCGTCTCACCGCACGTTGAGTCAAGTTCATCGAACACCTACCGCAAGCTGTTGAGGTAGGCGACGAGTGCTTCCAGATCCTCATCGCTGATCTGGTCCTCGGAGAACGCCGGCATTTCGTTGCCGGGCTTGGATTCCTGCGGATTGCGAATCCAGTCGAACATGTTCTCCGGCGTATTCTCGAGCGAGCCTGCTCCGATAATCGGGCGGTCTCCAATGTTTGTCAGGTTCGGGCCTACCTGGCCAGCCGCTTCGGTTCCGTCTTCTGCGACGGCACCGTCAATCGCGTGGCATGCATGGCAGGCGGCACCAGCCTGGAAGAAGACTTCCTTGCCCTGGGCCTCGATGGTGCCTTCTTCGGGCTCAGTTGCGCCTTCTTGTTGAGACGCTACCCAATCGTCAAATTCGTCCTGCTCGTGAACAACGATCCGGAAGTGCATGTTGGCGTGCTGGATTCCACAAAACTCGTAGCACTGCCCGTAGAACTCACCAGTCTGCTCAGCTGTGAAGTAGATGTTGGTCTCGCGACCGGGAATGACGTCCTGCTTGCCGAACAGTTGCGGCGCATAGAAACTGTGGATTACATCGGATGCCGTCATGCGAACCTGAATTGGCGTATCAACGGGGATGTGCATGACGTTGCCGGTGACGAATCCATCTTCCTCGTACTCGAATTCCCACCACCACTGGTGGCCGATCACATCCACTGTGTAGGGATCATCCGGCTCGCTGGCCAGGTCAGCAATCGTGGTAATAGTCGGGACAAGGATGACAGCCAGGATGATGGCTGGAGCGATAGTCCAGGCAACCTCGACTTTGGTGTTGCCGTGAAGCTGTGCAGGAACCGGGTCTCCCTCTTTGCGGCGGAATTTGATCACCGCCCAGATGAGAGCGCCTTGCACCAGTACGAAAATGACAACAGAGAGCCAGAAGATCGGAACAAACAGGTTCCAGATTGCCCTGGCATTGTCGCCGGCAAGCTCGCTTGCGGATTGCACCTCACCGCCGGTGATGCCGCATCCCGCAAGTGTCAACGCTAGTAGGGGGACGAGTGCACCCAGTGCGACCCCTCGTTTGCAGCGAATCCAGTCCGCCATGGTCCTCCCTGTTCCGTCTCCCTCTATCCACCGACCCGCAGCACAATTCACCTGGTGGCAGGCCGCGACTATCCTACACTTACTTACGCGACATGTCACTACGCGAATCGAAACGCTCAGATTCGATTGACGATTGTTTCTGATGCGCCGCTGAAAGATTCACCGCGTCTCGAGCGCATCACGGGCGATAGTGTACCTGTCCTGACCGCTATGACGGTCAGGAAAATCCCGTGAAACCTTAAAGGAGCATAAAAGGATGACGCAAGCGGCCGGTGATTATGATCGCATCCGGCTGCGTTGCGCCCCGTTTCGGAAGTATCATTCCCAGGCAAGTTGATCGTCGTTCGATTGGAGTACAGGTGGTCCCCGAAACGATCAACAACTATGAGCGGGTGACGTTGTCAAGAACCGCGCGTCTCGCCTGGCGTGGCTGGACCAAAGCCTGTCCCCGTTGCGGCGCTCGCGGCCTGTTCATGCGCTGGTTCACAATGCGCCGGCAATGTCCACGATGTGAGCTTGCCTTCGAGCGCGAAGAGGGCTACTGGACAGGGGCAATGGGCGCGAACATCATCATGACGGAGCTCGTGTTCGTTTCACTGATGATTCTCACGTTCGTTCTGACGTGGCCCGATCCCCCGGTTCGGGACATGATCATTGGAAGCGTGCTGTTCACCGTTCTCTTTCCGATGTTCTTCTATCCATTCTCCAAGACGATCTGGATGTCGTTCGATCACGCCTTTAATCCAGCGGATGCTCCGACCGAGGACTCTGACTGAAGAGTGATGCAGAACCGGGGTGTTTCCCACTTAACTGTTCTCGGTTAGGATGTAGCGGAAGCAGAGCACGAGTATCGAGCGCCAGATTACGAAGATTCAGGCTCTCGAGGAGCCGGACGATGCCGGAGGCACGGGACGAAAGGAGATCGTATGGCTGATGAACAGGGCGGAACGATTGAGGGACTGCTCACAGAAACGCGCACGTACCCGCCGCCGAAGGAGTTCACGGAGCAAGCAAACATCAACGACCCGGATGTCTACGAGCGAGCTGCGAAGGATCCAGAAGGCTTCTGGGCGGAAATTGCCGGGGAACTCGATTGGGACAAGCCATGGGATTCAGTCATGGACTGGAATCCGCCGTGGGTGAAGTGGTTTGACGGCGGAAAGCTAAACGCGAGCTACAATTGCGTCGATCGTCACACCAAAACCTGGCGCCGCACCAAAGCGGCGATTATCTGGGAAGGTGAGATCGGCGACGAGCGCATTCTTACCTATCAGGATCTCTACCGTGAGGTGAATCGGGCCGCCTCGATGCTGAAGCACCAGGGCGTGCAAAAAGGCGATCGCGTTGCGATCTACCTTCCGATGATCCCGGAACTGGCGATTACGATGCTGGCCTGTGCCCGAATCGGTGCGCCGCACTCGGTCGTTTTCGGTGGTTTCAGCCCGGATTCGCTGGCTGATCGAATTAACGACTGTGGGGCAAAGGTCGTCGTTACCGCGGACGGCGGATATCGCCGGGGCTCTGTTGTCCCGCTGAAGAACAACGCGGAACGTGCAGTTGAGAACACCCCGAGTGTGGAGAAGATGATCGTCGTTCGACGCCTGGGTCGTCAGGTGCGGCAGACCAGAATGAAGGCTGGGCGCGATGTCTGGTGGCACGATGCCATCGACCAGGCAAACGGTGGCTATTGCGAGCCGGAATCGGTTGATGCCGAACACCCGCTGTACATCCTCTACACCTCCGGAACCACCGGCAAGCCGAAAGGCCTCCTGCATACAACCGGCGGTTACCTCACCG
>SLMJ01000143.1 GCA_007133615.1 Thermomicrobiaceae bacterium
CAGGTACCGATCCTGATGTCGGACGTTCCATTTCTTGTTTCAAATAACGACTTCGAAGATGCGTCGCTCGAAGCCTGGGCCACAACTGGATCGGCCAATCTCGAACGGGTACTGCACGAGGAGCGCCACTGGGGGCGACTAACCAGTGATAACAACGATGCGAACGCCAGCATGCGACAAACCCTCGAGTCCTTCAGTTCTCTCGGGAGCCGCGAGTACATGTTTGGCTTCGAAGCCTGGATCGAAAACCTCGGGGAGAACGAGAAGATGGAAGTCGAAGGCTTTCGTCTCGAAACAACGGATGGCCCGACAGAGGAGATTTGTCAATTCACTGCTGAGCTGACGAACAGCCCGAAAATGTTCTACTCGAACTCGCAATCGTGGCCCGGTTCGGTTACCCAAGAGGAGTATGACGTCGTACTGCCCGCGACCGGCAATCAGGATCATCCCGTCTACTTCGACGACGTGCAGGTGCATGAGAACGGCCTACAGGTCCGGTACGAAAATGACCTGGCAGTGTACAAGCCCCACGCGGATATCGTCGTACTCGGTCCATGGGAACCCGGCGATGGAAGTGGGGTAGCCGAGTGGCGTGTTGTGATGCAGCCCGCATTCGACGATTCCAACGCCGCTGCCACCGTCAGGGCGTTCAACCCGGCTGATGTGCCAGAACGGCCAGTCAAGATGCTATTCGGCTGGGCGCCGACAGGGCAGGAGCCACGTCTCGAACAGGCGGGGGACGAAGAGGAACTCGAGGACTTCGATCCAAGCAAACGTCCGCTGCCTCTGACCTTTAATAATGAGTTCTTCAACGGGTTTGACCGAGCGCTGACCGGCAATGTGCCGCTCGAGTACTTTGAAGATAGCGCCGAGTTCGTCTTTAGCCTTGAGAAACATCCCACGAATATTAACGATGACGTTGAAGTGGAAGCACTGTTCACGTTGAGACTTCCTGAGTCTCGGCCCATCGCTTTTCGAACCGAGGTAGTCGATGAAGGGCTGATCGAAGATATCAACGTTCCCTTGAACCTCGACACTGTCATTGTCGAACCCGAGCATGACCGCTTCTCGGTAATCTGGCGAGGCGTCTTCAGTTTTCGCCCAACAACTCAACTAGGGGTAACCGTTACGGGAGGGCCGGGATGAGTTTTCCAATCGCTACCGACGGTGCCGGAATCTGCTTCGCGTTTCCTGATGTCTGCGATACGCCGACACCATCTGGAACCGTCCCGGTTCCGTATCCGAATATCGGTCAGCTTTCCGACGCCACTGGCACATCCGATGACGTATTCGTTGGTGGAGATCGCGTAATCCTCTCAAAGAGTGAAATCCCATCAACAACTGGCAACGAGGCAGGGTCAGCCGGGGGAGTCCAGTCCGGCGTCACCAAGGGCAAAGTCGAATTTACATCTGCGAGCACCACGGTGTTCGTCAACGGCGAGGGAGTCGTTCGGATGTTCGACTCAACGACACAGAACGATGGCAACGCCGTGGGAACTGTGCTCGGCGGCGTCCCTACGGTGCTTGTTGGAGGCTAGACGATGCGGCAGAGCATTCTCGGCACCGGTTGGCGGTTTCCAATTCGTATCAACGGACGCGGCGGGTTCTCCCTGGTCAGCGACGAGCAGAACGTGGCCGAGAGCATCTGGGTAGTTCTCTCCACCGCGCCTGGAGAGCGCATCATGATGCCTGCGTTTGGGTGCGGTATCCACGAATACGTTTTCGCGCCAAACAATGCCGGCACTCGCGGGGCGATCGCGTATCAGATCCAGCAAGCACTAATGCGATGGGAGCCGCGCATCGACGTGATCGATGTCCGCGCTAACGCCGATCCCGGTCAGCCAAATCTGCTGCTTGTCCAGATCGACTACCGGATTCGCAGTAACAACGCTTTTCACAACCTTGTTTACCCGTTCTTCCTCCAGGAGGGACAGGCCAACAGGTAAGGACAGTAGCCGATGCCTTTGAGACCTCCGAATCTAGACGATCGTGAATTTGAGGACCTGTTCGAGGAAGCACGTTCTCGCATACCGCGATACCTGCCCGAGTGGACGGACTGGAATCCAAGCGACCCGGGCATCACGCTGCTTCAGTTGCAGGCGTGGCTTGCTGACACCATTCTCTACCGCGTAAACCAGATTCCGGAACTCAACTACGTCAAGTTCCTGCAACTTCTCGGAGTGGAACAGGAGCCGGCGAAGCCAGCAAGTGCCGATCTGACCTTCACGCTAAAGGAGTCGTTCGACCGGCCCGATCTTCTTATCCCGGAACGAGTGGTCGTCGGGGTTTCGGATCCGGATCTTCAGGCCCCCCTCTACTTCGAGACCGATCGATCCTTCAGGGCGATAAGTGCCAGAATGGCGCTTCTGGTCAGAATCACGCCCGGAGAAGACGGCACCGCGGAGAACGTCACCGAGGCAAACACGACCGACGAGCAATCCTTTTCGCCATTCGGCGATGAAGCGCCACACTCCTCGCGGCTGATCATCGGTTTCACTTCGCCGTTGCCGTTTCCCCGCGGCGAGATCGGGCTACAGTTCTACCTTCAGGAAGGCGACCAAACCCTCCTGACCCAGCCTGACGTGACGCTTGGGGGAGAAGACGATGCCGCCGACTTGCCAGCCCTGTCATGGGAATGGTGGAACGGGGTTGAATGGGAGAGCGTGGTCGTCACCGGCGATGAGACGCGCAGCCTGACTCAGAGCGGGCAGGTGTACTTCCAGGTTCCCGGCCAGATTCCGGCAATTCCGTACTCGAGGCTGGAGCTTCCACCGTTTGAGGAGGAAGGGGAAGAGGAAGACGATGATCAGCCTAACTATTACTGGATCAGCGTGCATGCTGTCGCCGGGACCTATGCGCGTCCGCCCAGAGTGAACCGGATTCTAACGAACACCATCACGGCCACCGCGGCACAGACGGTCTTCGACGAAACGGTTGGTTCCAGCAACGGCGATCCAAACCAGATCATGCAGCTTCGCCACACACCGGTGCTGGCAGATCCCCCGCTCCAGCTTGAAGTCAACGAGGGGCACGGTCCGAGACGCTGGACACCGGTTCCGGATTTTCTCGGTTCGGGCCCACACGACGAGCACTACATTCTGAACCGCACGACGGGAGAGATCGCATTTGGCGATGGCCGCCGGGGGCGAATCCCGCTCGCTGGGCAATCCAACGTCATCGCTCCTCTTTACCGATATGGGGGCGGGCGAATCGGCAACGTTGGATCCGGGACGATCATTGACCTTGCAACGCCACTTCCCGGGGTCGAGAGCGTTACGAACGTGCGCGGAGCGGGAGGCGGGGACGACGAAGAGCCGCTGGAGGACACAAAGGTACGCGGTCCACGTCAGCTCCTGAAGAGCCGTAATCGGGCGGTCACGCTGGAAGACTTCGCCGAGCTTGCACGGGTCACACCTGGCGCGCAGGTCGCCCGATCCGACGCGATGGTCGAATCGAACGGCAACGGCGGCGCCTCGACGGTCACTGTAGTTGTCGTGCCACAAAGCTCGGATCCTCGCCCAGTCCCTACTGAGGCGGCACGACGTCTGGTCAGCACGTACCTGGACCGGCGGCGCCTCGTCACCACGCAACTCAAGGTCCGGGGACCGATCTACCACGATGTCGACGTCGTGATAGATATCGGCGCCCATCCCGATTCCAACCTTCGTGAAGTCAAGGAAGCGTCGATCAAGCGCATGGAGGACTATTTCCATCCGCTACGGGGAGGACCAGACGCCGCCGGATGGCCATTCGGTCGGGACGCGTATTACTCCGAGGTCTTGAAAGAGGTCATGCTGGTTCCTGGCGTACAGCGAGTTGAGCGCCTTGCGCTGCGGAAGTTGCTCGCACGCTTTGATGATGCCCCGCCATCCTCTGCTGATATCGACGCAGCGCTCGCGGAAGAGCGTGAAGCCTTCCCTGATGCGTGCCAGCCCGACGGCCCTGAGGGAGCCCTCGTGACTGTCGTCGAAGAGGATCCTGATGATGGGTACCGCCGGATCTACTATGCCGCTGCCGAATACGACTGTTGCGATCTGCCAGTGGCTGAAGGGGCGCTGATCGCCCTGCGATTTCCGGATATATCGGTTAGTTATGTTCGCGCCAGGGGAGCGTCATGACGCGCGTTATCCTTCCATATGACGTCCTACTGGATGAAGTTGCGGGCTGGCGTCCGCTCGATGAGGAGCTGCGCAACGTATCGCTCGAATCTGGACGGGTGACGTTGCAGACCAGGCAGAGCCTGAATCCGGAGTTCACTGAACCAAACGGTACCTTTGGTGGAGCAACGGTTCCCCGTGGAGTCACGATTCATGGGAACGATATCTACATTGTCAACGCAGGCGCAGACCGCAGCGAGATCTTGCGCTGGCGCCCGTGTTGCGGCCCCGCCTACCCTATTCCTACTATTGGTGGAATCGGCAGTGGGCCGAGACAGCTTCGTGCGCCGTCAGGTCTGACCATAAACGTTCGAAATGATCTGGTAATCGCTGACAGCGACAATCGACGCCTGTTGATCTTCACGCTGCCAGAACTCGCGCTTCGCCGGATCATTGGGCCGCTCTACTCATCGGATGAAGAACCCTGGCGGCCCGTCGACGTAGCGGCCGGACCGCACGGATCACTCTGGGTAGCGGACAACGCCAACCACCGGATCTGGCGGCTGGATCGGCAAGGCACTCCATCTCATTACTACGCCGGGCCGCTGCCCGAGGGATTCACGCCGCTGCGACTTGCCGTCGATCGCTACGGTAGAGCCATCGTGCTCGCCGAGGCGCACGATGAGACAGGCGACCATGCGCCCCGTCTGGTTGTGATGCTCGACCGTCACGGCCAATCATTCGCGGAGGTCGCATATCTCGATCAGGAAGTTGAGGTTGAGCCTGAAACCGGCGAGACACTTCGTCATTTGCTCTCTCCCAGCCGTCTAAAACTCTCCGGCGATACTGTTCTGCTCGAATCTGCCGATCCGCGAAGGCCGCACGCCGAGCCGCACACGACCGACCTCACTATCGACGATTCGGGCAGGCTCCAGCTTCCGGATCAGACCTCCGGTCCGTACCTGATTCACCGACCACCGATCGCCACATTCGAGACCGAGGGCATTTTCCGGATCCAGCCTCTCGACAGTAATCGCGTCGCCAACCAGTGGCACCGGGTGGTGCTGGAGATGGAAGCTCCGGAGCGGACATCAGTGCGCGTTTTCAGCTTCACGAGCGAAGTTCCCCGTCCAGACCTCGAGGCGGTTCATCCAACCAATCCTGAGCAAGGTCCGGTGAACTTGCTTGCCCAGCCGCCTCGCCTGGGACCATGGCAGGCAGCGCCAGCGAATGCGGACGAGTGGCTGATCCAGTCCCCGCCGGGTCGCTTTCTGTATCTTGCCCTGGTGTTCAAAGGATCAGGAGACGATACTCCCTCAGTCTCATCAATCTACATTTACCGGCAGCGCGAGTCTTCGCTCCGCTATCTGCCCGCCCTGTATCAGGCGGACGAGACCAGCCGGCACCTGCTGGATCGATTGCTTTCTCTATTCGACACGATATACGGAGAAATCGAGACGGAGATCGAAGATTTCCCTCGTCATCTGGACGTCGCGGGAGCGCCAGCCGACTTCCTTCCCTGGCTAGCCACGTGGTTTGACCTGAATCTCAAGCAAGACTGGACCACCCAACAGTCTCGGGAGTTTCTTCGTAACATCGTCGAGTTGTACCAGTGGCGAGGCACGGTGCATGGATTGCGCCGTACCCTGCAGCTTCATTCAAAATTGAGCGACCCCATGCCCCAGATAATCGAGCACTACCGCGCGAGCCAGGAGCCAGTTGAGGACTCCGAAGCGTGGACGGCGGCCACTGGGGCGATGGACTCCTGGCTGGGACTATCGCCGAACGATGATGCCCCACATCACTTCAGCGTCGTGGTGCCAGGTTATGCGATCGAACATCCCGATAAGCGCGCCGCTACCCGTCAGATGATCGACGCAGTGAAGCCCGCGCATGCGCATTACACCCTCCGTCCCGTCTACTCGGGTGTCCGACTCGGGTCGAGCCGCACCCGCGGCACCATCATCGGCGTCGATAGTTTGCTCGGCAGTCACACAGGATGGCAATTGCCAGGCGAGCACGAACAGGAAGGCATTCTGGGCACTCGAACAGTCTTGCCGTCATCGCCAGTGCACGGCTCCGCGGGTATTCGGCTGGGAAGCACAAGACTAAGCGGGATTCCCTGGCGACAAAACCGTACTCACTCAAATGGTGAAGAACCAAAGGAGACGTTGCTATGACCCTCGATCATCTGAGCAGCGAAGCGCACGGTGAAACCTGCAGTTGCTCCATCTGCGGGCTCCAGCGGTTCGAACGCAACCGTTACTTTGATGGAAAGCTGCTCGTAACACGAGACTTCGAGGGCGAGCAGGGTTACCTGGTCGGCAAGGATCGTCTGCACAGTGCGATGCTGCACGGCTACGGGACCGTTTGTGGCCTGAAGATCGAGGAACATCCAAACCCCGCGTGCAACCACCAGTTCGTCGTTCTGAATGCCGGTCTGGCACTCGACTGCTGCGGCCGAGAGATTGTCGTTCCCGAAAAGCAGGCGATCGACCTGCGATACGAGATCCAGCAAGCGCTGGAGACTCGCGGCAGGTTCAACGGTAGTAACACTGACACAGCTGACATCTACGTCCGGCTCCGGTACCGGGAACACCCGACGGAACGAGTCCCGGCACTTCTCGATGATTGCGATGGTGAAGATCCACACACCGAGTTCAACCGGACGCGCGAGAGCTATGAATTGTACGTGGACCTTGATGCACCCCCGAGCGAGGCATCTGATCCGCTGGATGCACGCCTCGACTGGCAGCACACCCTGGCGGTCGGTCAGCCGAGGGCGATGGCCGTTGATCGAGTGCTGATGCGGCTGTACGTCGCAGAGTGGGACGGCGAGGGCGCCTCGCTCCGCATGTATGACAGTAGCAACCACAGTCTCGTCAACCCTCGGATCTCGATCGGTGACCTGCCACCTGCCACCATGGCAGTATCCAGCTTCGGGGATCTCGTCTATGTAGCACTCGACTCCGGCAACGGAGCTCCGAGAATTCGCATTTTCGAGCAGAACCGATTGGAAACCACGCCGGACGAGGTTGGAGATATCTGGCTCACGGATGCGGAGAATCTCACTAGCGTGGTGCAAATCATGGTGTCGCCGCTGGACGACGCGCTTCTAGCGATTACGCGCGAGGGGCGTCTTCTTCGCTGGAGCAGCAATACAATCCGCGATTGGGTTGCTGCCATGAATTCCGAGGATCCCCCAGACGAGGACAGCTCGCCTGATGCGGACGTAGCTGAGGGAATCGAGCAAGGAGTTGAACCTGTTGACATGTCCCTCAGCCCAAATGGGCGATGGCTCGTTGTTGCTGATGGGGAGGAGCCCCGATTAATCGTCGTCAACATGCCGCAGGTTGGTTCGGGCGAAGGCTCGTCCAACCGGACTGCGACGTTCAGTCTGCCAGAGGGAGACGTCGCGGCCTCGGTCGAGATCAGCTATGACGGCGAGTATCTCTATGTTCTGTGCGCAAAATCGCAGAAACTCTACCGGATTCGGTTGCGGGACGAACTTGAAAGCTTCATCCCGAACATTCCCGATGAGGGACAGGATTTCAGCGAGTTACCACTTCTTGACCAGAGCGAGGACGAGAACGGCGCAAGACCGGAGCCGCTGGATGTCAGTGTCTCGCCCCGGGACAACTGGGTATATATTCTGCGCCGTTTGTTCAACGAAGATCGTAGCCATCGGGACCGCGGGGATATCCTGATCGTAGACGTTGAGCAAATGAGCGCGAATACTGGCGCCGGTGAGATCGACGAGGAAGCCGCCGCAGATATCCGCACGGTCGGCGCTCATATCAAAGGTAACTCGTTGTTTCACCGGTTGGCTTTTCTGGGGCAACGCATCTACGTCGCCAGCGAGACACTACCACTTCCGCCGGAATCGGAAGATGAAGAGGAACCCGACGATCCACTTGAGTCGACCGAGGGAAGTATCTCGATCCTGTTCATCGACGAAGCTGCGTGTGACACGTTCATTCGTAAGACGGTGGACGGCTGCCCGGACTGCGATGATCCGTCTCGCGGGGTCGTGATCGCCTCGATTTCGAAATATCACTATGACCAGCCGATCGTGGACGATCAGTCGGCCGGGGTAAACGTGCTGGACAACTTCATGCACCGTGAAATGGTCCCGAGCACCAATGTTCTTCGCCAGGTTATCGAGTGCATGCTCTCGAAAGGAATCAGCGAGGGCATCCCCGGCCCCCGGGGAGCGGCGGGACCAGAGGGTCCAGAGGGCGCAGAAGGGCGCAGGGGTCAGGGGATCACTGAGGTGTCCGTCAACTCCCTCCCACCCGATGAGCCGCCGACCGCGAGCCTGGAGCCTGTGGATCCGGAGAATGATCCAGGGGGAGATCAGAGGCTGGTGCTCGAGATACCGCGTGGAGAGCAGGGCGATCGCGGGCCAGGCATCCGTGACGTGACGGCCACCACACTTCCTCCCGATTCAGACGCCACCGCAGAATTAACTCCAATCCCGAACGATCCTAACGGTGACCTGCGACTGGAATTGGGCGTTCCGCGGGGCCCTCAAGGGGAGCAAGGCGAGCAGGGAGAGCAAGGCGAACAGGGGGAAGAGGGACCGGCCGGGGAACTGGCTCTTGACCGTTACAACCAGGTCCTCTTTGCGAGCTGGCATCATGAAGAGGTCATGACACCCGATGAGTTCGTGGAAAGGTTCATAGAGCAAGACATCGGACTGGCAGTGGCATTCAAGAATCCGGTGCAGGTGCTGAACCTCCACGAGCGCAGCGTCTACCTGACGGCAAGAAGGCCCGGAAACTGGAGCGCAATCGGCCCGGTCATGACTCCAATCGTCATACCATCTGCGGTGGAACGTCACCGGGAATTTGAAATCGAAGCAAGGGACGTTCGCTGGCTCGTCGGCCACGAGACTGGGCGTGAAGACCAATTCGAGCTTATCGCGCAGATAAGTGACGACTCGATACCGGATTCTGATGATTTTGCCAGTGTCGTGCGGCTCATGCCTCCTGAAGAATTGCGAAACTCTGACAGTATTCATCGAATCCTTGAGGAGATTCAGGAATCCCATCACCCGCCGCGGCTAACGCTCGCAGTCGTACTGAAAGGCGACTGGATTAAAGACGAGAACGACGAAGCGTTGGATGGAAACAATGTCTGGCCAGGTGTCCCGCAGGTACCGAGCGGAAATGGTACGCAGGGTGACGACTGGATTAGCCTGATCCATATAGTTC
>SLMJ01000181.1 GCA_007133615.1 Thermomicrobiaceae bacterium
CGATTGAAAGCTGTACTGGCCAGTCGCCAGATTCTGCTGATACTCGACAATATGGAGCACCTGCGACCAGCCGCGGGAGACATCTCGGAACTCCTGGCGCATTCCGACACGGTAACGATTCTCGCAACGAGCCGGGCCGGACTGCGCATCGCCGCAGAGCACGTTTTCCCGGTCGCGCCGCTTCCGCTTCCGGACTGGGATCCCGGGCAGATTCCGAACAGGCTCGGACAGTATCCCGGGATCGAGCTCTTCGTCCAGCGTGCTCGCCAGGTCTCACCCGGGTTCGAGCTTACTCCAGAGAACGCCGCTCCTGTCAGCGCAATCTGCTCCTGGCTGGACGGTATCCCACTCGCAATCGAACTCGCCGCCGCACGGATCTCAGTGCTTCCGCCACAACAGCTTCTGGCCAGGCTGGCCGACCGGCTCAACTTCCTGACTGACGGACTCAGAGACGCTCCGGATCGCCACCAGACCATGCGGAGCGCGATCGGCTGGAGCTATGAGTTGCTCGACCCACCACACCAGGAGCTCTTCCGGGCACTCTCGATCTTCGTGGGAAGCTGGACCCTGGAGGCTGCCGAGGCGGTTGCCCCCAACGGGATCGACCTCATGAACGGCATCGCCCGGCTTGCAGACGATAACCTGATCCATCAGGTTCACGACGAAACAAGCGCCCGATTCACAATGCTCCAGACGATCCGGGAATTTGGTCTGGAACAGCTCGAATACGCCGGTGAATTGACCGACCTACAGCAACGACATGCGGCGTATGTCCTCGCCCTGGTCGAGGAAGGTGAATCGCACATCCGGGGTCGTGATCAGATCGAGTGGCTGAATCGTCTGGCGACGGAATCGGCGGACATTCGTGCCGCACTGGCGTGGAGCCAGCGAGAGGACGTACCCGCTGAGCATGGATTGCGTTTGACGGCATCTCTCGTCTGGTACTGGGAGGCTCGTGGCGAGGTTTTTGAGGCCAGGGAATGGCTCGCACGCGCGATCGAACGAGGTTCGAACGATCATGCCCGCCTGATGCCTTTGCTTAGCGGCGCCGGATGGATGGCGCATATCCAGCAGGATTCACCCGCGGCCGCTGATCTCCTCGAGCACAGCCTGCGCATCGCGCGGGAACTCGGGGCAGACTGGTGGCAAGCCTGGAACCTGCACCTGCTTGGGCGCGTGGCCTATTTCCGCGGTGATGCAAAGGACGCGCACCGTTGCGCCAGGGAGAGTCTCCAGATTGCAACTACATTATCTGACCAATGGCTTATGAGCTGGGACTATCATCTCGCCGGTCTGGCTTCGTTTATCGAAGGGGATCTCACATCAACCCGTGAGAAGTTCGCCGAAAGCCTGCGTCTCAGAGAGGAAATCGGATATCCAGAAGGAATCTCCCTGATCAACGGCCTGACCGGCGTCCTTCTGATTCGTGAGGGGAAGTACCAGCCAGCACTCGATTATCTCCGAGTCGCGATTGAGATCGGCGGTCAACTCGGTGCACGATGGCTCGTGATCAACTGGATTGCCAACCTCATCTACATCGCCGCTGAACGCGGCCAGTTCGAGCCTGCCGCGAGGCTCGTCGGCTTCGTCGATGCATCGAGCGAGCGCACCGGAGCGATTCCAATTCCCATTACCACAGATGTGTTCGAACAGGGAAGGCAGGCAGTGATCAGTCAGCTGGACGAAGCGACCGTAGCGCCGCTCTTCACCGAAGGCCAGGCAATGTCACTGCACACCGCGGTTCGGGAAGCGCTCAAAATCATCGAACAGCAGGAATCGATGATGCTGGAGACCGGAACGTAGCCTCGCCAGACACACCACCGGACACAAAAACCTCCGGGGCGGTCGGTCCAGTCCGCCCCGGAGGTCAGTCCTCGAGTTCGTGTTCACGCCAGCGTTACTTCCAGCGCTGTGACATTTCGTTCATGTGGGGTACTCCCTCCGGTATCTGTCACTTGCGGTCCATCGGCCGGCACGGTAAACGCGCTGGCCACAAGAATGCAGAAAAACGCTCCTCCCTTCCAGAAAACGGCTTGGGACCAGCGTTCCTCTTTGTGACAGCCAGATGGAGTTGCGCTGTCAGCGGCCGGTTACGCCACGTGCTCCCCTGCGGACTTGGGCGTCCAGACTTGCCCGACAGGATCATCACATCCGCTGGTCGTGTTCTTCCGGAAAAGAACGTAAGACTGATCAATTCCGGATACGTTTCATAATACCCGGGTGCCGGCACGCAGCGTACCCCACGGCGGTCGCATTCGTACTCTCTATCGGTACCGGGAACCCCGGACCCTGGTACCATGCGAGATCGCACCTGCTACTGCCGTCCGGATACCTGATCCCGAACCGTCGTGTTCTGGGTAACTTCCCGGTTGAGAGGTTCTGTCCGTAGCGCCAGCCAGAGCGAATAGCAGATGATCAGCAGCAGAATCGCCAGTGGGACTCCCATGGCAATTGCCGCCTGCTGAAAGGCGGCTAGCGCCGTCGCACCACCGGCAATGAGCAGGACGGAGGCAATTATGCCTTCGGTACTGGCCCAGAAGAGTCGCGTCTGCCAGACAGGCCGGAGGTCACCACCGGAGGCGAGGATGTCCTTGACCAGTGACCCCGAGTCGGACGATGTGACAAAGAAAATCGCGATCACAATCATCGCGAGGACTGACAGGGCGGCGGTCAACGGCAAGTGCTCGAGCATTGCGAACAGCGCGAATTCGATCTCGTCGTCAGTGGCAGCAGCGACCCCTCCGTCACCGAACAGTTCGGTGTAAATGCCCATCTTTCCGAAGATCGTGAGCACGACGAAGGTCATCGCTGTCGGAACGAGCAATACACCGGTTGCAAACTCGCGAATCGTCCGGCCACGCGAGATCCGGGCAATGAACATGGCCACGAATGGCGACCAGGAAATCCACCAGCCCCAGTAGAACAACGTCCAGTCCTGTTGCCAGTCTGGTTCAACGAAGACATCCGTACGCGTGCTCGTCTGGATGATGTTCTGGGCGTAATACCCGATGCTTTCGATAATGCTCTGGAGCAGGAACGCTGTCGGCCCGACTGCCAGAATGAACGCCGCGAGCAGAAAGACCAGCACCATATTAGTGAAGCTAATCCGGCGGATTCCTGCATCCACACCCAGCACAACCGATATCGCTGCCATCACACTGATTCCCGCGATCAATGCAAGTTGCAGCGTCAACGATGCTTCGATGCCAGCGACGTAGGTCAGCCCTGCGTTGATCTGGATAGCGCCCAGACCGAGCGAGGTTGCGACACCGAACAGCGTCCCGACGATCGCGATAACGTCGACTGCATCACCCATCCAGCCCCGGTAGCGCTCTCCGATCAGCGGATAGAGCGTCGAACGAAGACTGAGCGGCAGCCCGACGCGATAGGCGAAATAGCTCAACGCCAGCGCAAGGACAATGTAGACACCCCAGGCGTGCAGTCCCCAGTGGAAGAACGTCACGTTCATCGCCTCGGTGGCCGCGGCCGGGGAGCCTGGTTCCGCATCACTCGCCGGCGGAACGTGTAGCGCAAAGTGATGAACTGGCTCGGCCACCGCAAAGAAGAGCAGCCCTATGCCCATTCCGGCGCTGAACAGCATCGCGAACCATGACAGGTACGAGTAATCCGGTTTGGAGAAGTCTGGCCCCAGCCGCACCTGACCGTATTTACCGAAGGCGAGCCAGAGCGTAATCAGCAGGAAGATGGTGATCGTCAACGTGTAGAACCAGCCAAGGCTGGTCGCAATGTTGAACTGCAACCGCTCGAGGCCGCTCGCGATCGTATCGAGATACAGCAGGCCGAACGCAATGAAGAGGATGGCGATTAGCGCCGACGTCACAAAAACCGGGACGCGGATGTTGAACCGCGTCCTTGTATCCATCGACGGTAAGTAGTGACGTTTTTCCTCCGGCATGTGCCAGCCCTGTATCTGTGCCTGCGCTGCCCGCCGGAGGAATGGTGCGTGTTCAGGCGGCGCAGGTCAAGTAACGGGCAGGTGAGGTCATTCGATCTGTTCTTCGGTTCGTGGCCTGGCACGCGGTGGTGCAGCCCGGGCAGACGAACGATCTCTAGCTCGCATTTCGGCGTAGTCTTCCCGGAATGCGATGAAGATCGCCCAGCACATCAGGACCAGCAGGATCGCGATCGGTACACCGGTCATGATCGATGCCTGCTGGAAGGCTTCGACGCCGGTCTCACCTCCCGCCATAAGCAGAACGCCGGCAACCGCGCCCTCGGCAATCGCCCAGAACACGCGGGTTGGCCACTCGGGGCTCGGATTCCCGCCGCTGGCATGGATGTCGTCCACCATCGAGCCCGAGTCAGACGACGTCACGAAGAAACCGGCGATCGCAATCATCGCAATTACCGAGGTGATCAGCGCCAGCGGCAACTCCTCGAGCATGGCGAACAACGCGAAGTCCAGGCTCTCCTCGGTCGCCCCGACGATCCCGCCGTCACCAAACAACTCCATATGCAGAGCCGTCTGACCGAACACGGTCAGAAAGACGAAAGTCAGGATCGTGGGAACCAGCAGCACGCCGCCGATGAACTCACGTACGGTCCGTCCCCGGGAGATCCGGGCGATAAACATTCCGACGAACGGCGACCAGGAGATCCACCAGCCCCAGTAGAACAGCGTCCAGTCACCTTGCCAGGCTGGCTCGGTGAACATGTCAGTGCGCATGCTCGTCTGCACGATGTTCTGCAGGTAGTATCCGGTGCTTTCAACGAGTGCGCGAAGAATGTACACGGTCGGGCCAACGATGAGCAGAAACAGAACCAGGCCACCGGAGAGGATCAGATTCCCCTCGCTCAACCGTTTGATGCCTTTTTCGAGGCCGAGAATCACGGAGATGGTTGCCACTGCGGTGATCGTCACGATCAGCCCGAGTTGAATCATCCGGGATGGTTCGATGCCGGCGGTGTAGTTCATCCCGGCGTTGATCTGGACTACTCCAAGTCCGAGGGACGTCGCCACACCGAACAGGGTGCCGACGATCGCCAGAGTATCGATCGCGTCACCAATCGGGCCCCGAATGCGATCTCCCAGGATCGGGAAAAACGCAGAGCGAACGGTCAGCGGCAGGCCTTTTCGATAGGCGAAGTAACACAGCGCCAGGGCAACGATGATGTAGATCGCCCAGGCGTGCAGTCCCCAGTGGAAGAACGTGACGTTCATCGCTTCCCGGGCGGCTGCAGCGGTTCCGGGATCGGCGTCGGTTGCGGGTGGGGCATCGATCGCGAAGTGGCTGATTGGTTCGGCGACGCTGAAGAACAACAAGCCAATGCCCATACCGGCGCTGAACATCATCGCGAACCAGCCGAAGAAGCTGAAATCTGGACGTGCATCATCCGGCCCCAGGCGGATCCTCCCATATGGACTCAGTGCCAGAAAGATGACGAACACCAGGAAGAGCGAGACGACCAGAATGTAGAACCATCCCAAGGTCTGATTGACGAACTCCTGGGCGGTCTCGAACGCGTCAGCAAACCAGTCAGCGAACACCGCCCCCAGCAGCACGAAGACGATAATGATCGCTGCCGCCGGGAAGAACACGGTCGGCCTGATCTGCCAGCTCGACCAGGTCTCCAGTTGTTCAGTCTGATAATCCGTCTCCTCGGCCATCAGGCCGGCCCCCTTTCCCGACACCTGCTAGACAGGCACGCGCCGCCCCATCAGTTGCCAGTCTATGTCTGGCACAGTGGTCATCTCGCGCGAATGCTTTGTTTCTCTATCCGCAATATCGGGTGCTACTTCCTGACGCCAATAGCAAGGTCCGTACCACCGATTGCGCACATGGAACAAACAGGGGTCGGGTCGCTCCGAGGGCTTCAGTGCCGAACACGAAGAAGGACCGGCCTGAATGACCGGCCCCAGGATTCTCATTACGCACTCAGCTAGGTATCTTTCGAGTTGGTTCTGGAGTCGCTCGCACTTGTCGTTGACGGGCGCGGCGGGGCAGTCCGCTGGCGAGCACGCTGTCTGGCCATTGTCTCGGCATGGTCTTCACGTAACGCAACGAAGATACACCAGCACATGATTGCGAGGATGATGGCAAGTGGCACTCCGGTCGCAATCGAGGCTTGCTGGAATGCCTCCAACCCGGTCTGGCCACCGGCAATCAGGAGGACACCTGCCACGGCACCCTCGGCAACTGCCCAGAACACGCGCGTTTGCCAGCTCGGGTTCAGGCTTCCGCCAGACGCCAGGGTGTCGTCAACCAGCGACCCGGAGTCGGACGAGGTGACGAAGAACGTGGCAATGACGATCATCGCCAGAATCGACATCGGGATCGCCAGCGGCAGCTCTTCCAGCATGGCAAACAGCGAGAAATCGAGCCGTTCAGCAGTCGCGGCCGCAACGCCGCCGTCACCGAAGAGCTCCATGTGCAAACCGGTCTGGCCGAAGACCGTCAGGATAATGAAGGTGACAACCGTCGGCACCAGCAAGACACCGGTAATGAACTCGCGTACTGTTCGCCCGCGCGAGATCCGGGCGATGAACATCCCCACAAATGGCGACCAGGAAATCCACCAGCCCCAGTAGAAGATCGTCCAGGCGCCCTGCCATTCGGGCTCAGTGAACATGTCCGTACGCATACTGGTCGCGACGATATTCTGCAGATAGTACCCGGTGCTCTCTACGAACGCACGCAGGAGGTAGACAGTAGGGCCGACGATGATCAGGAATCCGAGTAACACCCCGAACAGCGTCATGTTCGTCTCACTCAGGCGTTTGATACCGGCATCCAGGCCGGCAACCACCGAGACCGTGGCGATCGCCGTAATCAGAATAATCAGCAGGAGCTGTACGATCCGCGACATGTCGACGTCCGCGGCGTAGGAGAGACCGGCGTTGATCTGAATCACCCCGAGCCCGAGTGAGGTCGCAACGCCGAACAGCGTCCCGACGATTGCCAGTGTGTCGACCGCATCACCGATCGGACCACGGATCCGGTCGCCAAGGAGCGGATAGAGCGCCGAACGGATCGTTAGCGGCAATCCTTTGCGATAGGCGAAGTAGCACAACGCCAGACCCACGATGATGTAGATCGCCCAGGCGTGTAAGCCCCAGTGGAAGAACGTGATGTTCATCGCTTCACGGGCCGCGCCAGTGCTGCCTGGATCAGCGTCGCTTGCCGGGGGCACTTCTACGGCGAAGTGATAGACCGGTTCCGCCACACTGAAAAACAGCAGACCGATTCCCATACCTGCGCTGAAGAGCATCGCAAACCAGGAGAGGTAACTGTAATCCGGGCGGGAGTCATCCGGTCCGAGCCGGATTCGTCCATACGGGCTCAATGCGATGAAGATCACGAATACCAGGAAGATGCTGACGACGAGAATGTAGAACCACCCCAGCGAGGTGGCGATGAAGCTCTGAACCTCACCGAAGATGCGTGCGAACAGGTCTGAGAAGATCACGCCAAACAGAACGAAGGCGATGATGATACCCGCCGCCGGGAAGAACACCGTCGGACGGATCTGAAATCGGGACCACGTCTCGAGTTGTTCTGTCTGGTACTCGGTGATTTCACTCATCTGAGCGCTCCCCCTCCTCAACCAGTCCACGGAAGATCACGTATCGGCCCGCCTCACGGCACCGATATCCCCACCAGCGATCTCCCGGTGTCAAAGGGTTCGAATCAGCACGGCAACAGCCATCGGCGACCGGAGTTGCCTGACTGACGAATGCCACGCTGAATCGAAACGTGGCAAATCTTCCCACCTGCGTGGGAAATTTGCAAACCAACCCGAAGATCTGGCAGGCCGAAGTTCAGAAGAGGCGATGCTCAGCCGGTGGCGGCTGGAAGACGCAGCACATCCCCGGGCTGAATCGATGCCGGGGCGCCAAGGTAGGTGGCGTAATACCCGCGCATTCCACGACGAAGAAAGTCAACCGTCTCGGCAACGGTGGCGTCGGGCTTGCTGGCCGGATCATACTGTAGCGCGAACTTCGTGAACTCGACGCAGGGCTCCGCTACCTGCACCTCAACCAGTTCGATCTGTTCGCCGCAGGTTGTTTCGATAACGAGATGTTCCGGAAGATCGGCCAGCGCATACGACTGGTCAGTCTCGATCAGAATATTCTCGCCGGCCAGGCCATTCAGCAGGTGCTCACCAACGCGCTGCCGCATCAATTCGTAGTGCGTGACGAAGCCGATCGAGATCCCGTTAACATTTCGATTTTTGCTCATCGGATGGTCCCGGTGGTGCACATCGAGCACGGGAGTGCCGCGCTCGTCTCGACCGACTACCCCGCCCGGATCGAGATCGAGACTTGCCACCACCTGAATCGGGGCGGGGTCATAGTGACGCCCGGACTCACCCTCGATCTTCAGACTGGATTGCTGCACCTGGAGTTGGATGATTGTTCCGATGGGCATAGCTGATTCACTCCCCAATGAGACGACTCCGCATTCTGAATCGATGCTAAGATACAATTATGAGCCGTGAATACACACATTTCGAGTTTGATCCCCACGCGTTGAAGCGTATGCGGCAGCGTCGGATTTCACGGCGCCAGATTCTACGCACCGTTACAAATCCGGATAGACTCTATTCAGGCTACCGAGGCAGGCTGGTTGCAGAGTACACAACGAACGAGGGAAACACACTTTCAGTCGTTTTCGAAGAACACGAACATGCTGACGGGATTACCGCTTTCATCGTCACTGTCATCAGAAAAGGAGCGGGCAAGTGAAACTTGAATTGAGCGAGTCGGCAGATGCACTCTACATCTATGCGAACGACGGTGAAATCTCAGAAACGCTGGAAGTCGGACCCGACGTCTACATGGATGTCGATGCTGACGGCAAGATTATCGGTATCGAATTCCTGGATCCCGAGTACCTGATTCAGTTCCTCCGGGAACGAGGCGGCGAACTGGACTTCACAAAGCCCCACTCCCGGGAACAGGCGATCAATCAGTCCTGACTAATCGATCATTCGAGTCGCCCTGACCTGCCTGTTGACGCAGATCCTCGAGGTCCCAACCGAAAACAGGGTCAACCGCGAAACGTCCGGCAAGCTGCCTGACGACGGTCGCGGAAACCTCTTCCATCTCCACTGCACACCCCGTCTCCCGCTCGATCGACGTCGCAGCGGAGCCGGGGATTCCGCACGGGATCATGTAGTCGAAGTAACTGAGGTCCGGGTTCACGTTAAGCGCAAAGCCATGGTAGGTCACCCGGCGGGATACCGCCACGCCGACCGCGGCGATCTTTTTGCCATTCACCCAGACACCAGGCTTTCCGACCGCTGGCTCGCCGATGATTCCGAATGAGCCA
>SLMJ01000079.1 GCA_007133615.1 Thermomicrobiaceae bacterium
ACGCTGCGAGGTGAACTGGATTATCTCCGTGAGGCGCGGAACGCGGAGCGATTTGGCGATGCATTTGTCGATCACGAGTTCGTCAAGGTTCCGCGCGTTTTCCGGGAACGAACCGCGAAGCGCGTCATCACGCTGGAACGACTTCACGGTGTGAAAATCAGTGATGATGAGTCGCTTGCCGAATCCCCGGTTGATACGTCACAACTCGCGGATCAGGTATTCAGTATGTACCTGAAAATGATCTTCGACGACGGATTCTTCCACGCTGATCCGCACGCCGGTAACTTCTTCATTGACACCAGAGGGCGCATCGGGCTGATCGATTTCGGGATGGTTGGGTACGTTGACAATCGCCTGCAGGACGACCTCGTTCGCCTCATCCTTGCGACGGTCATGGAAGATGCCGATCGGATGGTGGATGTCATCCTGGACCTTGGCGTTGCACGGTCGCGAATCGATCGGAGTATTCTGCGCCAGGATATTCAGCGCCTGCTGAATCGCTACTCGGGCAGGTCGCTCGGGGAAATCGAGCTCGGAACGGCAATCGAAGACGGATTCATGATCGTGCGTCGACATAATCTGCAGCTGCCGTCCAATCTGGCACTGTTGTTGAAGACGGGGATTATGGCGGAAGGGCTGGCCGCAAGGGTCAATCCGGAGTTCGACCCGATGTCAGCACTCCGGCCGTATACCGAGCAACTCATCATGCGCCAGCTCGACCCGCGGGAACTGGGCAAGCGAGTCGGGCACGCCAGCTTTGAAGCAGCTCAACTGGGCATCGAGTTGCCGCACATGGTGCGCCGGATCCTGTCTTCAGTTGATCGAGGGCAGGTTGAGGTGGGTGTTCGGCCGGAGCGGTTCGAACCGTTGCTGTTTCGAGTCGAGCGAATGGTCAACCGGGTGGTGCTCGGCATTCTGACCGCGGCGTTTATTATCGGTCTCGCGGTTCTGATGGCGGTCTACAGTCCACCCGGATGGGATCGCCTCGCCGGGTTCGTATTTGGCGCAGGCTTTCTGCTCGCCGGCGCAATGGGGATCTATCTCGTCTGGACGATCCTGCGATCGGCGAGATAACGGCTTCGCGGGCGTCGAGCTAGTCGACGTCTGCGATGCGGTCCTTCAGCAGGAAGTAGCCGATGATGAAAACGAGGGCCATTCCAACTGCGCCGGCTGCGGTCCCGATAACCAGAATATCCATGTTGCTGCTCCCAATCCAGCGAGTTGCCCGACCGACGATCGATCGGGCTTTGACTTAATCTTCACCGAGCATGCACCATGGTGCGATTGAAAACCGTGACGCAAGTCACACGTGCGTTACGGGAGCGTTACGAAGTGCCCGGATCAGCAGGTTCGTCGACCGGCGCCTTCCGCGGACGCATGAGCACGATGCCGCCCACGATGATCAGAACCAAAGCAAGCGCTCCAACACCGATTCCAAGTATCAGTGCCAGCGAGAGCCCGGAACCATCTTCAGATTCGGCGAAGAACGTTTCGCTACCCTGGAATGGAATGTCCCACTGGACCCGGCCGCCGCCGAGGTCGGTACCGTTATGGTCCGTGATCTCGCCGGGCATCGATACCGTGTACGTCAGATTCATGAACTGGCGCAACATGTCTGGACCGAAGTCCATATCCATGCCGTCGTCGAGATCATCCTCCATGTCACCGGCGAATTCATCTTCAAACAGAGCGTTGCCGTCGACAGTCAGTTCGAACCGATAGTTGCTTCCGCCGATTCCTCCGCCGGACTCGGTGAAGCTGCCCTCGAATCCCTCGACTGGCGGACCTTCGCCACCAGTGGCCGTGAACAGATCATTGAGGACGTCTCCCATATCGGAATTGTCGTCGACATGGGTGGTGAGTCGAACCCCGACTCGATCTGCGGTGTCGATCTCCTCGACCTCGAACCCGGCAGCTTCGCCCTCTTCACGAACTTCGTCGAAGTCGAAACCTTCTTCGTCGAACTCGGCGCCCATCATCTCGTCGTCCATGATCGAACGATCGATTGTGGTCTCAATCGAATGGGTTCCGCTGCCGTCCGCCTCGAACTCGCTCTCGACATCGATCTGAATGCATGCGCTGAGAAGCAGCGCCGTTGACGTCACCAGCAGAGCGAGTATGCCGAACCGTGCCCTGACCTTCATAGACTGACTTTCCTCCCCCAGGTATCGGCTACCTGCCGCGCTCATGGTAGGCTGTCCCGGAACTGACCCTGCAGCCCTGAATCCGGCCACATCATAACAGGCCGACTCGGGGTACTGATTTGTTTCTGGCCAGAAATTGCCAGAAATGGTCCCGAATGGAACTGACTGGAGACTGAAAGGACAGCGGATGCCGAGCGATAGTGGAATGTGGATGATTGATGGCCACAGTGACTGGCTTCTGGACATCGCAGATACTAAACGGAGCTTTTTCGAGCAGTCTGACATTGGCCACGTTGATCTCCCGCGTCTGCGTTCGGGGCAGATTTCAGCGATGTTCTGTGCTGCATTCGTTCGAAACGATGACCTGCCGCACCACGCGTTGATTCAGACATTGCGAATGGTAGATCGGCTCCGCCGAATCGTAGAAGAATCCGATGGCTCGGTTCGCCTGGTCGAGTCGTACGACGATCTCGGGACAGCGCATTCTGAAGGCTCGTTCGGGGCGATCCTGCATTACGAAGGAGCCGAAGCGATCGATCCGGAGTTCGCGATTCTTCGTCTCTCCTATGCGCTCGGACTGCGTTCGCTCGGATTCACCTGGAGTCGATCAAACATCTTTGCAGAAGGGGTTGGCGAGTGGAATCAGGACCGGGGACTGACCTATCTCGGGAAGGAACTGGTTCGCCGCTGCAACGAGATGGGAATTCTTATCGATGTTTCGCACCTCAACGTCGCCGGGTTCTGGGATGTGGTCGAAACGACTCGCCTGCCGTTTGTTGCCAGCCATTCCAATGCCCGGGCGATCTGTGAGCACGAGCGCAATCTCTACGACGATCAGATCCGGGCGCTGGCTGATAAAGGCGGTCTGATGGGGATCAACTTTGCGCGCCAATTCCTGGTGCAGGATGCCTCGAAACCGGAACACGTTTCTCTGGATCAGATGGTTGATCATGTTGATCACATCGTCAACCTGGTGGGCATCGATCACGTGGCGTTGGGATCTGACTACGATGGCGCGGGAATGCCGGAAGATCTCTACGACGCGGCTCAGTTGCCGAAGCTAATCGATAAGCTGCGGGAGCGCGGCTATAGCGATGATGCACTACAGAAGTTCGGGCGGGATAACTGGTTGCGAGTATTGAAGCAGGTGTGGAAGTAGCCGCCCTCACCCCCGAACCCCTCTCCCGAACCCGGGAGAGGGGAGATGCTCATTATCTAGATTGAAACCTTCGAGTGCGCGTAGCAGCTACTCTGGCATCAGCTCCAGCGACTTGCTGTTGATAACCTGGTGCGCATTGCTGAGGAAATCATCGATCGGCATGGGTCCGAGGTTCTCGTTCGTTCGCAGCCGGACCGCTACTGCATCTGCTTCGGCTTCCTTGTCACCGACAACCAGCATGTACGGGATCTGCTGCATCTGGCCCCTTCGGATCTTCGCCTGCATCCGGTCGCTGCCGTCATCGACTTCGACCCGGAGCCCAGCGTCCTGAAGCCGTTGCGCGACCTGATTGGCGTAGTCGGCGTGACGGTCAGCGATTGGAACGATGAGCGCCTGGATCGGTGCGAGCCAGACAGGGAACGCACCGGCAAAGTGTTCGATCAAGCCGCCAACGAAACGCTCCATCGAACCAAGGACCGTCCGGTGGATCATTGCCACCCGATGCCGGTTGCCGTCTTCGCCAATATAGTTGGCGTCGAATCGCTCCGGCAGGTTGAAGTCGACCTGGATTGTGGGTCCCGTCCACTCCCGGCCAAGCGAATCGAGGAACTTGATGTCGATCTTCGGCCCGTAGAACGCGCCTTCGCCTTCTTCTACGTGATACTCAAGGCCTTTTGATGCGAGTGCGTCAGCCAGCGCTTTCGTTGCCTTCTCCCAGTTTTCATCGGAGCCGATCGACTTCTCTGGTTTCGTGGCCAGGAAGACCTCGAACTCGTAGCCGAAAACATCGGCGAAGTACATCGCCAGGTCGACGACCCCGGCGATCTCGTCCTGCAACTGATCGGGCCGGCAGAAAATGTGAGCATCGTCCTGTGTGAAGCCGCGAACCCGGAGCATGCCGTGCAGCGTGCCGCTGCGCTCGTACCGGTACACCGTGCCGAGTTCGGCGTAGCGGACTGGCAGATCACGATAGGATCGAACGTCTGAGTTGAAGATCATGACGTGGCCGGGACAGTTCATCGGCTTGAGATAGAACGGTGATCCCTCGATGTCCATCGGCGAGTACATGTTCTCCGAATACGTCTCGAGATGTCCGGATTTCTGGTAGATCGCCTGACTGGCAATGTGCGGCGTATAGACGATGTCGTAACCGCGCTTCAGATGTTCGTCTGTCTCAAAGCGTTCGACTAGATGCCGGACCATCGCGCCCTTCGGGTGCCAGAGGATCAGACCTGCGCCAATATCATTGTTGACGGAGAACAGATCGAGTTCCCGACCGAGCCGGCGATGATCACGGCGCTGGGCTTCTTCCAGTTTCTGCAGGAATTCTTCCAGTTCCTGCTCAGATGGCCAGGCTGTGCCATAGATCCGCTGAAGCATCGGGCGATTCTCATCACCGCGCCAGTATGCTCCGGCCACGCTCAGCAGCCGGACGTGGCCTATTTTCGATGTGTCTTCGACGTGCGGACCGCGACAGAGATCGACGAAATCATCGTGTGTAAACCGTGAAATGACCTCATCGTCCGGCAGGTCTTCGATCAGTTCCAGTTTGTAGGGTTGATCCTTGAAGAAATCGACTGCTTCGTCACGCGGGATCTCATCGCGTTCGAACGTGTGGCCCTCAGCGGCGATCTCCTTCATGCGTTGTTCGATACCGTCGAGATCCTCCGGCGTAAGCGAACGCGGTAGATCGAAGTCGTAGTAGAAACCTGTGTCGATCGCCGGTCCGATGGCGAGTTTGGCATCCGGGAATTTCTCAAGGACCGCCTGTGCCATCACGTGCGCCGCGGAGTGACGCATTCTGGCGAGGTCCATTTCTTTCTGGTTTTTC
Organism: Thermomicrobiaceae bacterium; assembly: GCA_007133615.1. Classification (GTDB taxonomy): domain Bacteria; phylum Chloroflexota; class Chloroflexia; order Thermomicrobiales; family Thermomicrobiaceae; genus SLMJ01. The sequence goes on from SLMJ01000079.1 coordinate 5,135, forward strand.
GCTTCGACCTGAAGGTCCATTTCTTCGGCGACGTCGGCCATTGCTCGTTCCTTTCGCTTGCTGGGCTGCGGACCGACAGGGGCGTCGGTCCTTACATCAGGTAACAGGTGGTTTACTGGTCCTTCGGCCGCACATAGCGGCGACCTCTCTTTCGTCTCGTTAAACTGAAGAACCCGCCATCCCCAAATGGGACGGCGGGTGTCTGAATCGTACCCGACGTGGTTCCACCCACGTTTCGACACGTTTCCGGTAATGGGCACGTGTCGCTCGTTTGGCCCGATAACGGTGGACGACCGGACTGTCTTGTGCCTCGCGGCTTTTCGCCAGTCAGCTCACGGGTGGTTTTCGCCTGCCGGATATCCTGGTAAGGCTTTCAGCCGATGGCCTCACCTCTCTGACGGGGACCGACAACTACTCGTCCCGCTCGAAGCTGTTGTCTTGTGAGCACTGTGTCGCTGGACCAGCCAGCGGACGAAAAATGCCGGCGGGTTGCCGGCATTCGGTGGGCGGTACTAGATTCGAACTAGTGACCTCTACGATGTCAACGTAGCGCTCTAACCAACTGAGCTAACCGCCCGTTCGCAGTGGTCAGTATAGCAGAGGATTCAGGGTGTGACAATGGCCGGAAGCAGGATCTAATGCCCCAGGATTTTGACGGAGTTCGCCCTCCGATGCCATGATAGATTCGCATTCCCGAACTGCCCGATGAGTGCTTTTGCCTCGGCACAGAGCGGCTTCAACCCCTCATGTTTCACTTTCCAGCGTCCATTGACCTGTTCAACCACAAGCTTGCTGTCTGTAAGCACAGAAATTGATGCTGACGACGGCGACATTCCGTTTTCACGGAGATACTCGATCGCAGACTTGAGACCTTCGATCAGAGTCCCGTACTCCGCCTGATTGTTGGTCACGTTGTCCCCGAAATCGAGTTCCTGGATCTCCAGGTCTTCACCGTTGACTGTCAAGCGGTAGCTTCCGTATCCCTTACCTGGATTACCCTTCGAACCGCCATCGAATATGAGTTCCAACTCCACGAATGAACTGCTTTCTCTCTCTGCGTTCGGGAAGGCGTGCCTCGCAGGCACCGCGTGATCCTACCATGACGGGATCATTCTGCTGGATACGAACTGAGGGTGACCGTGATGGGTCACCCTCAGAACGCTAACGATCTTGTTGTGGACACACTATACGTGAGCGGCTTCGCGTTCTTTCGCGGACTCGATCACATTGTCTATGAGATGCTGCGGAACCTGCGCGTAGTGCGAGAACTCTACCGAGAAGTATCCCCGTCCCTGGGAGATCGACCGCAGATCCGACGAGTACCGCTGAACTTCAGCGAGCGGTGCGTAGGCTTCGATCGTCGTGAACCCGTTGTCCTTGGGATTCATACCCTGCACCTGGCCACGCTTGCCGTTGAGATCGCTCATGACATCACCCATGTACTGCTCGGGAACGGTGATCTTCATCTGCACGACCGGTTCAAGTAGCGTTGGCGAAGCCTGCTGCACAGCCTTTCGAAACGCCTGCTGCGCGCAGATCTTGAATGCCATTTCCGATGAGTCAACCGAGTGATACGAGCCGTCCGTGAGTCGAACCTTGACATTGACTACGGGATAGCCCGCGACCATCCCCTCGGCCAGTGCTTCGTTAACACCTTTTTCGACTGCCGGAATGAAGTTCTTCGGCACGACTCCACCGACGATCGTTTCCTCGAAGGCGAACACGTCGTCTTCATAAGGCTCAACGTCGAAATAGACGTGGGCGTACTGCCCGGCGCCACCGGTCTGTTTCTTGTGCTTGTATTCGACTCCCTTGACGGGGGTCGTGACGGTCTCGCGATACGGGATCTTCGGCAGATCGATATCGACGTTAACGCCGAATTTTCGCGACATGCGCTGGAGTGCAATCTGGACGTGAGACTCGCCCAGACCAGCCACAATCGTCTCGTTGGTATCGGGATCTCGCCAGACACGCAGCGTCGGGTCTTCTTCGATCAGGCGGTTGATCGATGTTCCCATCTTGTCCAGATCGCCTTTGCTGTGTGGAAAGACCGCGGCGAAGTGAGCAGGATCCGGGAAATCGATACCTTCGAAGATGTACTGGTCTTTCGCGTCGCACAGTGAATCGCCGGTGGAGGCTGAATCGAGCTTGGTGATCGCTCCGATGTCGCCAGCCGAGACCTCGCTGACGGCAAGTTGTTCCTTGCCGCGTAGCACATGCAGCTGGCCGATCCGTTCATCCTCGTTCGCCTGAACTACCTGCAGATGGCTGTCCGATTTGACCGTTCCCGAATAGACGCGGAAGTAGGAGATCTTGCCGACGAACGGGTCAGCGACCGTCTTGAAGATCAGCGCGGCCACCGGACCCGCCGGGTCCGGCTGGAGGGTAACGGCCTCGCCGTCTTTCTTGGTGGCTTCCTCGGCCGAAGGTGGTGGGAAGCAGTCGACGATTGAATCCAGTACCATGCGAGTTCCGCGGCAACTTGTGGCTGCCCCGGCCATTACCGGAACGAGACTGCCTTCGACGAACGCCTGACACATCGCGGTCTGGAGTTCTTCGACCGTGATTTCTTCGTCTTCGAGATAACGAAGCGTTAGCTCTTCATCGACCTCGCAGATACGTTCGATTAGCTGGGTGCGATAGTCCTCGATCTGACCGGCGAGGTCGCTCGGGATTTCGATTTCGGTGTATTCGCCGGCCTGATCGTCCGGGAAACCAAATGCCTTGTTCGCCAGGACGTCTACGATCCCGCCGAAGTCACGCTCAGCGCCGATTGGAACGTAGGCGGGCACCACGATATCGCCGAACATCTCCTGCGCCTGTTGAAGGGTGCGGTCAAAATCGGCATTCTCGCGGTCCATCTTGTTTATCAGCATTGCGCGAGGCCGGCTGTATTTCTCAGCGAAGCGCCAGGCCTGTTCGGTGCCGACCTGAATGCCGGCTGAAGCATCCAGCAGGATCAGTGCTGCGTCGCAGACGCGCATCGCGCTGAGCATATCGCCCACGAAGTCAGCGTACCCAGGGGCATCGATAAGGTTGATCTTGTGGTCGCGCCATTCGACCGGGATCAGACTGGTTGCAATGGACATCCCGCGTTTGATCTCGTCTGGATCCCAGTCGGAAACGGTATTGCCATCGTCGACGCGACCGAGGCGATTCGTTGCCCCTGAGGCGAAGAGCGCTGCTTCTGCGAGGGAGGTTTTGCCAGCGCCACCGTGGGAGAACAAACCGACATTTCTGATGTGGTCCTGGGTATAGGTCTTCACAGCTACCCTCCAGCCATAGCCCCCTGGGTTTCTCGGGTAGGCCAGCAGACCGGATAGAGTCCGGCAAATGGCGGGTACGAGAACCCGCGGGCGTTGAATATGTACGTGGCACCGCGGAGCGGTGTGTCGCAGCGATCCGTTGAGGTTACGTAGGGAATTATAACTCGTCGTGAATTGCGCGCAACTGGTACCAGAACCGGTCTGTACTATTTCTGTGTTGAGGCTCCGGTTATCGTGAGAACTGTCCTGATGAGTCGATCAATTCGATACGACGGATTGTGACTGAGAGGCCTGAGCATCTGAATCGCGACTGTTCCTGAAACCATGTCGATGATAATGTCGAGATCAAGATCGCTCCGCACCTCTCCGCGCTCTCTCGCTCGCTCGAACATCGTCGCGAAATCGTCTCGCCGTTGCTGGACAAAGAGTGCCCAGTATCGTTCAACGACCTCATCGTCTTCAGAGAGGATCGTGAAGAACGTGGCCAGGATTTGTCTGAGCTCTTTCTGCTCAACTACCTGTCGAAGGATAGGAGCAATAGCCTCCAGATCACTGGCAAGTGAGCCTGTATCCGGAAACGGAAGCTCGGCGCGCATGCTCTCGATCGCTGCCAGCGCAAGCAACGGTTTCGACACCCAACGTCGATAGATGCTGGTTTTGGCAACGCCAGCCTGCCTGGCTACGCGCTCGATGCTCAGCTTCTCGTAGCCGTACTCAAGCAACATCTCTCGTGCTGTCGTGATAATCGCGTCATCGACCGAAGGGTCTCTCGGTCGACCACCGGTGCGGTCGGAGTCATGCTCAAGTCCGTGTCCTGACATCGGCCGTG
>SLMJ01000330.1 GCA_007133615.1 Thermomicrobiaceae bacterium
CGTTGAGGAGCGCTACCAGCGCGACGCCGGTGAGCACGAAAATCCCCAGAGCGACCCGACCCCAGATGGGGCGGGTCACGGGTTGGGCTAGCTCATGCTCACCAGGCCAGGCTGATGGCTGCGTGATCGTTGATTGCGGTTGCGTTTCCATGAATGCTCGCGAATGCTTCCGGGTAGATCATCTCAGCCAGTTGTTCCAGCGCGTCGACGACACGTGGCCCCGGGCGGCTGATCAGATCGCCATCGATTTCGTAGATCCGATCTTCCTGAACGGCGCTGATAACGTCCCATCCAGGACGCTCGCTGATCTCGTCGGCCCGCTCACCTTCCGGCTGACCATGCGTCGGCGCAACGATTACGTCCGGATCTTCTTCGAGAATGATCTCCTCGGAGAGTTGCGGATACTCGCCCATTGCGCCGTCTGCGATGTTCTCCAGACCGAGTGTCGTGTAGACGTCTCCAACGAAGCTGTCCGGCGAAACGCTGAACAACTGATCGTCCAGCTCGTGGTAAACGCTAAGGCTTTCCTCGTCATCCGGGACGTTCGCCGTGACCTCATCAATACGATCCTGAAGTGAAGCGACGAGCTCAGCCGCTTCATCTGGATTACCGGTGACATCACCAAGTGTTTCGATATCGTCCATCAGCCCGTCCAGGCTGGTCGGGGCATCGAGATACAGCACCGGAATATCCAGATCATCCAGAGTCGAGACGATTCCATCAGCATCAAACACCACGAATACAAGATCAGGATCCAGCTCGACAATCGCTTCCGGCTCTGGCTGGTATGCATCCAGCTGCGTCAGCTCGGTCGCTTCGGGCGGGTAATCGGAGAACATATCGACTGCGGCGAGTTGATCGCCGGCTCCGATAGCGTAGAAGGTCTCAGTCGCGCCCGGTGACAGAGAAACGATCTGCTCGGGCCGCTCTTCGATCGTCAATTCGACATCGTCCGTGCGGGTGACCGTTACCGGGTATTCAGCGCTCTCGTCGTCGACAACCTCGTCCTCTGCCGCGTCTTCCGTTTCGGCCATCTCATCATCATCGGTCGCGTCATCGACGAGGTCTTCGTCATCAGCCGCACCGTCGTGATCCTCGTCGATCACCGCATCATCAGTCGCTTCGTCGTCAGGCTCAGTGGCCTGATCATCAACGGCTTCGATCTGGTCATCAGCCTGGTCGTCCGTTGCGGCATCGTCCTCCTGCGTCGTGCAGGCAGCCGCCAGCATCCCGGCGAGAATGCCGAGTGCCAGAATCGTGAAAACCTTGCGGGACCATGCGTTCGACATGGCGTGTACCCCTTTCATTGCACAGGAAGGCAACAAAACAATCACCGGCACCCGCCGGCGACCGGGCACATTCAACACACAAAAAAACTCCTGCCCCGACCCGAGTCCGGAACAGAAGTACAGCCATTTGTGCTGACTATGTCCGTGCCTTTCCTCGAAGGCGAGCGTGAACATCGATACTGGCTGGCGACCTGGCTCAGCTACGAACGTAGCATCACAGTTGCGGGACAGCGCCGGACTCTCACCGGCTTCGCATTTACCCCGGATGGGCACCAGCATCGTTGCGTCTTCGATTATGTGGCCACTATAGGGCGCCCGCCCCCTTCTGTCAATCAGGCGATCATCGTCCGACCGTACAATTACGGGTCATTCGCTTGGACTCAGCTGTAGATGTCGATGCCCGTCGATCTCTCCGGTTCCGTCAATCGAAAACGAAATCGGATAGCGAAACAGCGGGCCATCTGAAACGAAGCTGTGATACTCGCCCCGCTCGCCACACACGTCGACGTCAGGCATCGATCGAACCGCCGTAAGAAACTGGCGATCGAACCTGGCACCCAGCCAGTCCGGATCTGCCCAGCTCAGGTCGATCCCGACAATCGTACTGGCGTATCCGCGATCGATAAACTCATGGACAAGGTTTGTCGGGTCGTCTCCCCATAGCGGCTCCACGTGCTCCAGGCCGGAATCGATGACCCGCTCCTCCAGCCACGCGCGAATATCCGCCAGATGAATGTTTCCAAACACGATCCCTTCGACACCGTCGTTTTTCAGCTCGGCCAGCACCGAACAAAGAACCGTCTCGTAGTCATCCGGATGCGTGTGTCGCTGAACAAGCTCGATTCCCAGTGATTTGGCCTGATTGCGAATCAGATCATGCCTGACTCCATGAAAGCGGACCAGCCCACTTACCCCTTCGTAAATGTTAATCAGATGTGTAATCTCGTAACCGTCCCGGCTGGCGCGGTCGAGCGCCAGCGTTGAGTCCTTCCCACCGCTCCAACTGACCGCTACACACATGATTGGGCTCTCCTTTCCCGGATTTTCATCCTGATCCGATGGCGGCCCATGAGGCTACACGAATTCAGTCGATATGACATCGGCTGGCTAAGGCGAAGTGAATCGTGGTCATTGCGCGTAACCCGTGCCTGCTCTATACTCGTCACGATTCGCAGCCCTTCGCACAGCATCTCAGGCTCGCGATGTCACCGCTCGGCGGAACTACTGGACGGACGCCAATGAAACTGATCATCGCGGTCATTCAGGACGAAGATGCCGAAAACCTCATCTCGGCTCTGATTGAAGAGAATTTCCGGGTAACGCAAGTCAGCACAACCGGAAGCTTGCTACGAACCGGCAATACCAGCTTGCTGATCGGTGTAGCGGACGACCAGGTTCCGGATGTCTTCCGGATCATCGGGTCTGTCTGTCACCGGCGAACGCAGGTTGCCGTTCCCTATTCACCGGCGCTCGAGCCAGGTCTCATGTATCTGGCTGAAAACCTCGAAGTCGAAGTTGGTGGCGCCATTATCTTTGTCCTGAACGTGGGTCGATTCGAGCGCATCTACGCGCACGAGGACAGCTAGCGGGACCCGCCGGCTGCCGCCCTGGCACCGGACGTTGCAGAGAGCAGACGATGCGGATAGAATTGCAGTGTAGAACATATATTCTACACTGTTAAGATCACAATTCTCACCGCACTCGGGGAGAGAGGCCGCACTCCTATGGATGACCGTCAGAAAGCAATTGATACGGCGATGGCGCAGATCGAACGCCAGTTTGGCAAAGGTTCGATCATGCGTATGGGCGATGGCGCCGGGAAGGTTCATATTGAAGCAATTCCGACCGGTTCGATCGCGCTGGACCTCGCGCTCGGCGTCGGTGGCATCCCACGCGGCCGGATCACCGAGATTTACGGTCCGGAATCGAGCGGGAAGACAACGCTCGCCCAGCACGTAATTGCCGAAGCTCAGAAACTCGGCGGCGTTGCCGCGCTGGTTGACGCGGAGCACGCGTTCGATCCGGTCTACGCCGAGCGCTGCGGGATTAACCTGCAAGAACTGCTGATCTCCCAGCCGGACACAGGAGAGCAGGCATTGGAGATCGCGGAAACGCTGGTCCGTAGCGGTGGCGTCGATGTCGTCGTCGTCGACTCGGTGGCAGCGCTTGTGCCTCGGGCAGAGATCGACGGCGACATGGGTGACGCGCACGTGGGTCTTCAAGCTCGACTGATGAGTCAGGCTCTCCGGAAGCTGACCGGTGCAATCAGCCGCTCGAAAACGTCAGTTGTCTTCATCAATCAGCTGCGGATGAAGATCGGCGTCATGTTTGGCAATCCGGAGACGACAACCGGTGGACAGGCACTCAAGTTCTACTCATCAGTCCGACTGGACATCCGCCGCATCGAGGCGATCAAGTCCGGCCAGGAGACGGTCGGCATGCGCGCTCGCGTGAAGGTGGTCAAGAACAAGGTGGCGCCACCATTTCGCCAGGCAGAGTTCGACATCATGTACAACGAAGGGATTTCTGCCGTCGGCAGTGTCCTTGATGTCGGCGTCGATCTCGGTGTGGTGAGAAAGAGCGGGGCCTGGTATTACCTGGAAGAAGAACGGCTTGGTCAGGGCCGCGAGAACGCCAAGGAGTTCCTCAAGGCCAATCCGGATGTGTTTACCGATGTTCAGACCCGCATCCGGCAATTGTCGCCAGAACTCAATGATCATTTGTCGTACGCCGGTTCAGATGCGTCTGAGTCCGAGGCAACCGAGGAAGCGACAGCCGAGACAAGCGACTGATCCAGTTCTCTCCAGGAACATTCTCGCACCAGCGAAAACAGGCCCGGTCACTATAGACCGGGCTTTTTCATCTTCTTCAGCGACGCACCATTCCCCGAAGAACAAACGCAATCACCATCCGGCGACCGCCGTGTCGCCCCTCCTGCGTGAGATGAACCACTCGCTCTCCCAGAAGAGTGCAGCCGCAGATGGCCCGACAACAAACGGACCGGGGCAAGTGCCCCGGTCCGTCTAATCAATTCACTGTGAGAATGTATTGCTAGCTAGGAAATCCGCCGTGCGGTGTAATACCGCTGTCCCCAGTAACCATCCCAGAGGTTGCTAATGATCACGCCACTGCCCGGCGTCGATGCGTGGATGAACTGACCATCGCCGATATAGATACCGGCGTGGGAAAGTCCCCACTGGTAGGTGTTCTGCTGGAACACCAGGTCACCCGGCTGCAACTGATCCGATGGCACGTACGTGCCCGCATTGACCTGCGCTTCCAGAATTCGCGACAGGTTGTGATCGGTCACCTGGTTGACAACGTGGTACAGGAACCCGGAGCAATCGAACCCTGCCGGAGTCGTTCCTCCCCAGACATACGGGTAGCCAAGATACTGCATCGCTTCGTTCGCAATCCGCTGACCGGCCGGAGACGCTGAGGGAGCGTTGCCATTGTCATCATCGGCGGACTGACCGGAACCACTATTGGTTCCAGTTGGCTCGGCATCAGTTCCCTGGAGGTAACCGCCGTGCACCCAGCCGCTGTGTCCCAGGTAATCAACGTTCCACCAGTTTGCGCCTTCGCCGTCAACCTCAGGACCAGCAAGCACATGCATCACATGGCCTTCGCCAGCGACGGTCACGACGCTGTTGCCATATCCCGCTCCCGAGCGAACATTCAGGCCGCTGCCATTCGTGTTCACAACTTCGGCATTACCACCGACCGCTACCCCATTGGGGTCCGCTGGTTCGGGTTCGGGTTCGGGTTCCGGCTCTGGCTCTTCGACCGCGCTGTGATTATCCTGTCCCTCATCGGGATTCGATTGATCCGCCTGATCCGGATCCGCTTCAGGCTCGTTCTGCTGGCCATCATCGTTCACGACCGACAGGTAATTGCTGTGAGAATACCCGGTCGAGCCGTTGTAACTCACGTGGATCCAGGTGACCCCTGCTTCGTCCACCACGTCTGCGCCCACGACATCGACCACGGTTCCTTCTGGCAAGACAGTGACCGTGTCGGCGTTAGACGAGGCATCAACCCGAAGACGCAGGCCATGACCGTTGGTCTCCACAACTTCTACCTGTGCACCGGCGGTTTCCTGAACGCTCGCATTCGATGCATCACTGCTGATGAAATCAGCCATCACCCAGGCGTCTGTGCCATCGATATGCACGCTATACCAGAGTGATCCTTCGGCCTCATGCGGGCCGTCGGTCACTTCCATCGGTGTACCTTCGTCCGCGACGAAGTGCACATCTGAATTTACGGTCGGTTCGGTTCGAATATTGAGGCCATATCCGTTGGTCCCGTCCACCACAGCGGTCTCACCTGGTGAGAGGTGTTCATTCGCCGTTGCTGGAAATACGAGGACCATTAACGCTGCGGAGGCAATCAATGCGACGCGAAGCAGTCGACTTCGCCGACTTGATGCACCCAAACCACATTCCCTTCACAAACCCGATTCGCCTGGACTTGACGTGATTGCGAAACCTGTTTCGTCGTCCTGGCGATCTCATCCATTCGGAGCCGCTCAACCCATAGATGATCGAAATCGACTCCTGTATCGTGTCGGACCCACCTTCTCATCCCCCGGCGGTCCGGAATCCCGGCGCGTCATCAGGCGCCGTCTGGCTCCAGGCGATCCGTACGTTGTACGAACGGACCTCCGACACCATATTTGCGAACGCTAGCATACCCCGTTGCCGGTGTCAACTCTGCCGAAACAGACAAACATTGTCAGATTGCCAGTTCCATGCTGTTGCTCCTGACGCAATGCGAAACCACGCACTGTCAGGTTCGCTCCTTTGACATATCCTGCCGGGTGCAATTCGCCTGAACGTACATTGACTACGAGTCCTCGTTTCGACACTCGATGCGCATCGGAAGCCCCTTTTCAGCCAGGAAATCCTTTGCCTCGGCGATCGTGTAGTCTCCGTAATGAAAGATCGATGCAGCCAGAACGGCGTGCGCCTGACCGTCTTCGAACGCTTCATGGAGATGCTCGAGATTCCCCGCCCCGCCGGACGCGATGACCGGAACGCTGACGCGCTCGACCATCGCCGCGAGAAGCGGTATATCGTAGCCGTCCTTCATACCGTCGGTGTCCATGGACGTCAGCAGGATCTCGCCTGCGCCGAGCTCGGTCCCCTGTTCCGCCCATTCCAGCGCGTCAATGCCGGTCGGTCGGCGTCCGCCGTGGGTATAGACTTCCCAGCCGCCATCGTCACGCCGACGAGCGTCGATCGCCAGAACAACGCACTGCGTTCCGAAACGATCAGCACACTCCCGGATCAGTTCCGGACGCGCCACAGCCGCACTGTTCAGGCTGACTTTGTCTGCACCGGCACGCAAGAGACGATAGGCGTCATCACTACTCCGCACGCCGCCACCGACTGTAAGGGGAATGAACACCTGACGAGCCGTTTCGCGGACGACTTCGATCATGGTGTCTCGTTCATCCGAGCTTGCGGTTATGTCCAGAAAGACGAGTTCATCCGCTCCGGCCTGATCGTACCGAGCTGCCAGCTCGACTGGATCTCCAGCATCACGCAGCTGCTGAAACTGGATCCCTTTTACGACTCGCCCGCCCGTCACATCGAGACAGGGAATAATTCGACGGGTCAGCATTCAATCTCCACCTATTCCTCTGGTCCCTCAGCATCGTCTGCTTCCATCGACCACCGACGTTCTGCCTCACGCCGCTGCTCACGAACAGATTCCAGCTCTTCCTGGATCTGCTCCATGCGCGTTCGCACTCGCTGCTCATGCAGGTACCAGAGATCTCGGCGGACACGAGCGTCATCCTGTCGGAGTTCGTCCAGTGTCATCTCCAGCATATTCACACGATAACTGACTTCACGATCGAGCTGTTCCAGATCGTCAATCCGGGTATCAATTCGGGCATGGCGCTGCTCGTCGCTGTCGCGGAGATCCTGGACGTCGTGGTCGAGCCGCTGGCGAACCTCTTCGATCCGCTGGGAGTTCATGTCGTCGCGCTCACGTAGCTGAACGGTGACTCGATCGATCTCGCCGGCAACCTGCTCGACGTCCTCTTCAACCTGATCGATCCGGCCGATCTGGCCCTCCGCCGTCTCGCGAACGGCATCCACCTGAACCTGGATCGTCTGCCAGACGGAGCTATAGTCCCGGAATTTCTGATCGTACTGCTTGATCTCCTGCTGGAGTTCCTGGTGTCGCCGCTTGGCCTCGTGCTCGATGATCTTGACGCTATCGTTGGTTTGATGTTGCTCACGCTGGGTACGCTCGATCTCGCCACGAAGTGACTCGATCTGATCACGCAGCGCCTGCAGGTTCACGACATGTCGCTCCTGATGCGCCGAAAGGTGCTCTGTCTGAGATCGGAGTTCTTCGATGCGCTTGTCAACATCAGTGTCTTCGTCGCGGAATTTCCGGACGGCTTCGATAAGTTCACTCACGTGTGCCTGCAGCGTACGAATCGGCCTCGTTGAGTCATCAATGCGGTTCGAGAGCTCTCCAAGTTGCTCACGAACTCTCGCCTCTTCCAGCTGGCGGGCCTGGGCCGCCTGCGCAACTTCGTGCTGGTGCTGCTCGAGAGCGAGCCGATCCTGTGCGGCGGCACTCTGACTGGTTTTCAGTTGATCCTCGAGGCGGGCGCAGCGTGTCGCAAGCTCCCGTATAACCTGACGGAGCTCATCTATCTGTTGCTGCATCCCGTAGTTCTGGGAGTCCTCTCGCCGTCGCTGATCGTCGTCGCGCACCTGGTCTACATACCCGTTTCTCGCGCTCATCAGGCACCACCAGTTTCAACTGATTCCTGCCCGAGCCACCATTCGGATGCTGACGATATCTCTATCGTACCATCGTAGAGGGCTCGTCCAACAATGGCCGCTTCAACGTTGCGAATCCGGGACAGATGCCAGAGGTCATCCCACCGGGCTACACCCCCGGAGGCAATAATCGCCGGACCAATCGCCGCCACGCGTGACGTCTCTTCAAAGTTGGGAGAGGTCAGCGTGCCGTCACGTTCGATATCCGTGTACACCACACGTTCAATCCCGTTTTTGAGAGCGTCTTCAATGATCTCGATCGCCGGCACCCCGGAGAGCTCTTCCCACCCTCGCAACGCGACGAATCCACCGCGCGCATCCACGCCGAGAACGATTCGATCTGAGCCAAACTCTTCGACAGACTCGCGCATCAGTTCCGGAGACTCGATCGCCGCGGTGCCGAGAATCACACGGTCCACCCCCGCATCCAGCGCAGCCCGAACATGATCGATCTGCCGCAATCCGCCGCCGAGCTGCACCGGAATCCCCAGCTCGCATATCCGTCGGACGATCTCCAGTTGAGCCGGCTCACCGGCTCGCGCACCATCGAGATCGACGACGTGCAATCGCCGGGCTCCGGCATTGATCCAGCGGCGTCCGACTTCTGCCGGATCATCGGAATACGATGTTTCCTGGTCGAAATCCCCCTGAAAGAGCCGAACACAACGACCCTCCCGGAGGTCAATCGCTGGAATCACGAGCATCGGCAGCCACCGTCTCTACTTCAAGCCCATCGGAAACGATGGCAACGAAATTCTCCAGCAGCCGCAGTCCCCAGTTTCCGCTCTTCTCCGGGTGAAACTGCGTGCCCATAACATTTCCCCGGCACACCGCGGAGGTGAACGTGGTTCCGTACTCGGTCTCGCCACCGACCCATGATCGGTCGTCCGGGTCCACGTAATATGAATGAACGAAGTAGAAATCCGTGTTGTCCGGAATGCCGCGGAACAGTGCATGTTCGCCATGCTGGCGGACCTGATTCCAGCCCATGTGCGGAATCGGCAGCCCGTCTGGCAGGCGTTTCGCTGAGCCCGGAATCACTCCGAGACACCGGTGTTCTCCGCCTTCGTAGCTGCGCTGCAGCAAAACCTGCATTCCCATGCAGATCCCGAGGTACGGAAC
>SLMJ01000131.1 GCA_007133615.1 Thermomicrobiaceae bacterium
CCATAGAACCCGGCGAGCAGTCCCATGGTAACGCCAACCACCGCCGCGATAATGACGCTGACTGATCCGACCAGAAGCGAGATCCGCGCACCATAGATGATCCGCGACATCACATCCCGACCAAGTTGATCAGTCCCGGCAATATGGCCTTCGGTAAACGGTGGTGAGAGCCGGACCCCGTAGTCCGGGTCAACGATGTTCCCACGCGCGACCACCGGGGCGAAGATCGCCGCCAGCGTAATCGCGATTAGGAATAGCATCATGATTATGACGATCTTATCCCGCAGCAGGGACCGCCACATGTAACGGAGGCCACTGCGATTCCGTGCACGTTGTTCGGCAACGTTGGCGATGTGTTCTGCCTGGCTCATTGCAGTCTGACCTCCGGATTCGCCCACGCGTATGCGAGGTCAGTCAGCAGGCTCAACATCGTGTAGATCAATGCCACGAAGACAATCGTTGCCATCACCACTGGGAAATCCCGGTTGAGGAGCGATTGAACGAGCAGGCGACCGAGTCCTGGACGGGAAAACACCTGCTCCACCACGACGGCACCACCAAGAAGGTGTCCAGCCTGCAAACCGGTAATCGTAATCAGCGGGATACTGGCGTTTTTGAGCGCGTGCAACCAGATCACCCGGTTTTCGCTCAGCCCCTTGGCTCGTCCGGTCCGGACGTAGTCCTGTCCGAGCACATCCAGCATGGTCGAACGGGCAAGCCGGGCGTAGCGGGCGATGCTGAATGCCGCCAGCGTTACCGCCGGCATGATCAATTGCGCCAGTGATCCGCGTCCGCCGGTCGGTAACCAGCCCAGATAGACCGAGAAGAGCAGAATGAGCAGCAAGCCCATCCAGAAGGCGGGTACCGAAAGACCGAGAACTGCGATCAGGGTGGAAACCTTGTCTCCGATAGAACCGCGGTGAATTGCGGAGTAGATGCCCAGCGGCACGCCTATCACGATCGAGAGGACGAGCGCGCTGATCCCCAGTTCCAGTGTCGCCGGGATTCGGTTGATCACCAGTTCGACCGCCGAATCGTGCTGGCGAAGCGATTCTCCGAAGTCACCTTGAAGTGAATCCGCCATGAATCGAACGTATTGCACGTAGAGTGGATCGTTGAAGCCCATGCGCTCGCGGATTTCTTCCAGGTCCGCCGGAGCGGTATCCATCGGAACAAAGAACAGCACAGGATCTCCAGTGAGCCGTGTGAGAAAGAACACAACGGTCAACACCAGAAAGATCACAATTGCGATGTGAATAAGCCGTCGGATGATATAGGCTGTCATCAAGTGAACCCCGACGGCCCGCCTCTGCAAGCGGGCCGTCTATGTGTGTGCTAAGCGTTTCGCGGGCGGGCGTCACCCATCCACATGAATTCGTCGGCGCGTGGCTCCCATTCGACGTGGTTGGCAACGGCGTAGATGTCGTGCTGCTGCCAGAGGAAGAGCCAGCCGGCTTCTTCCACGATCCGGATCTGCAGCTCGTCCCACATCTCCTGCGCTTCGTCCGGATCAACGATCAGGATCGCCTCGTTGATCATCTCGGTCAGTTCCGGAACATCGAAGCCACTGTAGGTGCGGTCTCCGACGAACAGGTCCTGGATGGTTCCCTGCGCCTGCAGCGCCGGACCCCAGCCGAGGTAGAACATGTCTCCGGTTTCCCGGTTGACGATCTTGTCCAGGTGGGTGCCCCACTCGTTGAACTGAACGTTGACCGTGATCCCGATCCGGCCGAGCTCGGCCGCGATCGCCTGCGCAGCGTCGGTATCCATCGGATAGCGGCCCTGCGGGGCGTCCAGCGTAATCTCGATCTCTTCCGGGTTCAGGCCGGCTTCCTCGAGAAGTTCGATGGCCCGGTCGGGATCGTAGGAATACCCGTTATCTTCGACCGCCGGGTTGTAGTGAGCATTGACCTCGGAGAGCGGTCCATACATCCGGGTTGCATTGCCCTGGAAAATACCGTCGATGATTGCGTCGACGTCCACCGCGTAGTTGAACGCCTGCCGGACACGCTGATCTTCGAAGATGCTGCCCTCGCGGTTGTTGACGAGCGCGACATAGTTCACGCGTGAGGACGGGACGGATTCGATCCGTGCCTCGTCGCTGTCCTCGATGCGCTCCATATCATCGATCGGAACGTCCTTGACGATCTCGATCTCGCCGGCAAGCATCGCGGCCAGGCGCGAGCTGAACTCCGGAATGTAGCGGAATTCGACCTGGTCGACCTGCACGTCGTGCTTCCAGTAGTCCGGGTTGCGGTCGAGCAGCAGGTGCTCGTCGCGGACCCACTCGTTGAAGACGAACGGGCCGGTGCCGACCGGATTGCTGGTGATTTCGTCGTCGCCGACTTCTTCCCAGTGCTCCAGTGAGATCGGCTCGAGCGCGGTAAGGCGCTCGTCGAGGATCGGATACGGCTCGGTGGTAATGAGCCGGAAGGTCTGATCGTCGATGACTTCGATCTCTTCGATCTGATTGAAGCGTTCGAAATAGTGACTCTCGTTCGCTTCGTCGAGGTTCCACTCGAGCAGTGCCACAAAGTGCTCTGAGGTAAGGATCTCGCCGTTATGGAATTCGATGTCATCCTGGACGAGCTGGAGTTCCCAGGTCAGGTCATCGATGACTTCCAGGCTGCAGAGCCAGTCGCCAATCGCGAAGTTCTCGTCCGGATCGTAGTTGACTGTGCGATCGTAGATGTGGCTGATCTGAATGCCGGTGGTCCAGTCAATAATGGAAGCCGGCATGAGGGTCAGCGCGTCCGCGCCGAGACCAACGGTGATCTTAGGGACGCGACCATCGGCTGGTTCGTCGTCAACATCATCATCCGTGTCATCTGGATCTTCGTCGTCGACGTCATCGGCGTCATCGGCCACGTCGTCCGTGTCATCATCGGGATCGACGCCAACGTCTTCGGTGTCGTCATCTTCGACAACGTCATCATCATCGTCGTCTTCCTCGCAGGCGGCCAGAAGCGAGCCACCGATGCTGGCGCCGACGCCGAGAATCGTTGCCCGCTTGATGAGTTCACGCCTGCTTAGTTGTCCGGTTGCAAGAGCTGCGCGGAGCTCCTCGAGATTGCCGAAACGTGCCATATGTCGCCTCTCCTCCTCAGAGCGAACAGTTACATTGTGGCCGGATCGAATGGCGCACAAAGGTAGTCGAAGCATAGGCACCGCTATCGCGTGATGTCAAGGAAGTGCGAACACCTGAAGATGTGCGAGATTTCGCCGATTCCGGGGGCAAAAGGGCCTGATTTAAGCAGTGTCTATTACGCGTTTCGCAACTGCAATTCAAGACGCTTCTGCCCCGGTTTAACCGGTGGTACAGGCCTCGCGACGGTCAACACATTGAGGATATGGCGGATTGCGCAAGCCGGGGTGAGTTAATTGTTCGAATGGCGAGCGTCCTGGAGGGGGAATAATGGAGTGGCTAACGGACAATGCGGATCTTGTCTCTGCACTGGCAACGGTAATGATGACGATCGCCTGGGTGGTCTATGCCCAGTTCGGCATTATCACCTATCTGAGACAACGTCGTCCGAGGCTGTTGATCGACAAGACAGCAGATAACTCGATCAACACGCGGTTCGTCGTCGTTAACCTCAGTGAGTTCCCGGTGTATATCTCCGGAATTCTCGTCGTTGTTCGTCGCGGCGAGGAGGAGATCACGCACAAGATCGAAAACTACATGCGTACATCGACTGACGATGGCGAAGAGCTGGATAGCATGGAGTACACGGAGTCACAGCTGCGTCATGGAACGCTCGATGTCGGGCAACTGTTCATGATGGGCTCCAGCCGTGAAACACTGTCCTGGCTTCTGGACGACAATGCCGAGGATGCCGACGATGAACGGGCAAATCGAATTCGCAAGGCACTGCATGAGGTTGATAACTTCGAATTCCGTGTGGTGGCGATGGCCGGAAATGATGATCGGCCGGTGGCGTCCAGCCGGCAGTTCAATGTCGAATTCGATGGCGATCAGATTTGTATCGTCCCTCTTCAGGAGTACACTCGCCAGTTCTCGTCATGGCGGGATCGGCGAATTGCCGAGGAATGGGCCGAAGAGATGCGTAAACATTGATCCCGGCACCAATGCCGGTCTAGTGCTCTGCTAGACTTGCGGGCAGAAACGGAATGAACAGGCGGGTGGCGTACTGCCACCAGGGAACTTATAACGAAGGCAGGGCGAACGGTGACAGTCGTACAGGATGGCATCCGGGATCGTGCCGGGCTCGAACGGAAGCTGGCGATTACCAGCTTTAATGTAGATCCGAACCGTGCACACATCCGGATAATCGACCATGATGTCTGCCTTCTCTGCGAAAAGCAGCAGTGCATCAACTGCTGTCCGGCGGCGTGCTACACCCCGCAGCCGGATGGTCGGGTGATCTTTTCCTATGAGGGCTGCGTGGAGTGCGGAACGTGCCGGATCGTCTGCAACGAGTTCCACAACATCGAATGGACGTATCCGACCGGCGGCCACGGCGTTCAATACCGGTTCGGCTAGTGGTTCAGCAACGTCGCGTCGCTACGAAGGGATGAAGCTGAATGTACTGGTTCCGAAAGCAAGTGCTAATGTGCACTGCCTCTCACTGCATGCAAAAGGGTGCCAACCAGGTGGCAGGACGGCTTCGCATGGAGCTCAAGCGCAAAGGGCTCGATCATGAGGTGCTGGCCAACACCTGCGATTCGATCGAAATCTGCGATCTTGGACCCAACCTGGTGATCTATCCAGAGGGCACCATCTATCGAAACGTCCAGATGAAGGACATCCCGAAGATCATCCGTTCGCTGCAGGAAGGTGGCGAGCCCGTCGAGCACCTGATCCTCACGCCGGACTCTGACGATGAGGTCAACCGGCGCAAGCTCTTCGAGGAAGCGACTGTGGATGATGCAATCCAGACGGATGACTTCATGGCGCTGGTCGAGAAGTACGGCCTTGATCAGGAATGGGTTGATGAACAGGCCCGGCGCGGTTTCATCGCCCACAAGGAACGTGACGGCCAGCCGATTGTGACAGTCACCAGCAAGGCACGTGATCGCTACGGAATACCGCTGGCTGGTGAAACGACCGAATAGCGATCCACAGCAACTGAGCGGAGGTCGAGACCAGCGTGAATGCTGATTCTGCCCGGTCCGGAAAGTCGCTGGCCGAACCGAATCCGGATAGCGAACAGTTCGCCCATCCGGCAGAGGACGAGTTCGCCACGTTTCTCGACTTCTATCGTATTCGCTACGAATACGAACCGGTCTCGTTTCCGCTAAGATGGCATCCGGACGGCCGGGTGGCCGAGATGTTCACCCCGGATTTCTATCTCCCCGAACAGGATCTCTACGTCGAGCTCACAACCATGAAGCAGGCGCACGTCACCCGGAAAAACCGCAAGATGCGGCGCCTGCAGGAGCTTCATCCGGATATCAACATCGTCTTGATCTACCGGAAGGACTACCACGAGATCCTGTCCCGGTTTGGTTATGGATCCGTTGATATCTCCTCGCTGCGGGAAGATCAGATCGAGCGGATTCTGCTCAGCCAGAAGGAGATCCAGGAACGCGTCAATGCGCTCGGCAAGCAGATTTCGGACGACTATGCCGGTGAATCGATCCTGCTCGTTGGCGTCCTCAAAGGGATAACGTTCTTTCTGGCCGATCTTGCTCGGGCGATCACTCGTCCGCTGGCGATCGATTACATGCAGCTCTCCCGGGCGGTTGATGAGGGTGTGCAGATCGACAAGGATCTCGACCTCGATATCGAGGGCCAGCACGTTCTGCTGGTCGAAGATATCGTCAACACCGGCGTGACGATGGATTATCTGCTCGATCGACTGCGAGAGCGGAATCCAGCCAGCCTCGAAGTCTGCGCCTTGCTGGATAAGGCCGAGCGCCGTCTTGCGCCCGTTGATGTTCGCTACATCGGGTTCGAGATCGCCAACGAGTTCGTCGTTGGCTATGGACTCGACTACCGCGAGCTCTACCGCAATCTGCCATTCGTCTGCGTGCTCAGGAAGGACGTGTACGAAAACGGCCGGGCGCTGGAACAGGTCTGACATTAGCGCCGCGAATGGACGACTGCGTCCGCCCCATCATGTAAGCCGCCTCACATTTCAGGTGCCACCGTCGTGGTATACCTCGGACCGTATTGAACAGAGGAGGGTCAATTGCTTGCGGGACATGCATCCTTTCCAACACACGCCCGTCCGTTTTTCGTTCTTGTCCTGACGCTCATCGTGATACTTGCGGCCTGTGGTGGCGACGATGAAGCCCCGGACGACATCGCCACGGCGCCTGATCCGACTCCGGAAGCGCAACCTGCGGAGACTTCGACACCGGAACCCGAGCCGACCCCGACGACCCAGGATGATGACGGGGCGGATGCCGTTGATGATGGCGAACCCACTCCGGTGGAGGAAGCAGACGAGCCGGCTGAAGACGTCGATCTTGCCCCTGAGCTGACCGGGCTGACCGACTGGCGCAACACTGATCCCGTCTCATTGGAAGATCTCCGCGGAGAACCGGTGGTGCTGGTCTTCTGGAACAGCATATGAACAACCTGCCGGTCGGAGGTTCCGACCATCAATGAGTGGCAGGAGACGTATGTACCGGAAGGCCTGAACATCATCGCGATTCATGGCGAGTTCTATCAGGGACAGGTCCCGATGGACGATTCGGCCGAGAACTGGGGGATCACCTATCCCTATGTCAACGACCAGAATCTCGAAACCTGGGACCGCTACGGACTTACCTCGCATCCGTCATACGCGCTGATCAATCCGGATGGCTCGCTCCATGACAGCGGCGCTGGTCGGGTTGAATCCGACAGCACGCTCGAGTGGATCGAGGAGCAACTGAACGGCTAACCCGCTGTTGGCTCGCGGTCGATCGTGGGAGTTGCGGCGAGCGCGATGAGGGTCAGGCCGAACGTGGTGATCGCGATCCCGAGATAAACTGACAGTATCGGGAAGAATGGCCCTGCGAGGTTGTAGGCGCTGATCCACCATCCGCCTATCAGCAGGACGGCGAGAAGCCCCAGAATCGATCGCAGGATTCGTTGTGGCGATGCCAGTGGAGCCAGCCGGCGTGTTCCCCGATAGCTGCTTATCAGAAGTATTCCCAGATTTGCGATGGATCCAAGCGCGAAGAGAGCGATCGCGAGCTGAACACCCGTCTCCATGCGCGAATAGTTTCGGGTCATGACCGTTGACGAGAGATCCTGCCATTCGGCCCACTCATCGAGGATGGAGACCATCCGCCAGCTTCGCCGGCTGTTAGTCAGGAAGATCAGCCCGTTTCCTGTTTCCGGCACGGCGTAATAGGCCGTTAGCCACCCGCTCGACTCACCTCCATGCGTGATCCCCGCGTGACCGTTCGGAAGCGTTTCCACGAAGTGTCCAAGACCATACGATTCCGACATCAGCCTGTGATAGACACCTGAGACCTCGATCTGTGGGGTATGTAAGAGCTCGACTGACTCCGGTGTCAGGACGTCACCACCAGCCGGAGCACCGTTCGCCCCGGGCATTGACGCTGTGAGGAATCGAGCCAGGTCATCGGCCGATGTGTACAGTGATCCCGCGCCGTATGGCCCGTGATCATCGACCGCGACAGGATCGCCGTCGAACGTATGGCCGACAGCGATTCGCTCTGCGAATTCATCACTCCAGCCGAATCCGGAATCGTGCATGCCGAGCGGTTCGAGCACTTCTTCCCGCATGAATGCGGGATAGGTGGAGCCAGATACATCCTCGATCATTAGAGCCAGAATGACCCACCCTGGATTAGAATAAATGAATCCCTCTCCGGCACGTTGTTCAGGCGTGACCTGGTCATCAGAGAACTCGCCGTCCAGCAAGCCGTCGATGGATGGAATGTGTATGACAAACGGCAGACCGGAGCTGTTGCTGAGAAGTCGCCGGATGGTGATCTCTTCAGTGGGGTATTCAGACTCGGGGAAGGCCCATCGAGTCAGGTACTGCTCCACAGGAGCATCGAGTTCGACGTCTCCGTTTTCGACCAGCCGCATGACGCCCCAGGCGGTCAGCGACTTTGCGATTGAACCTGCTTCGAAGACAGTGTTCGATGATACGGGTCGCCCGGTTTCGGTGTCGGCAACGCCGTAACCCTCAACCCAGACGATCTCTCCGTCATGAACCATCGCGAGTGCGGCGCCGGGGATTCCGTATCGCTTGATCAGTTCCGGAATAAGCTGTTCCTGGTCCTCGATGAACTCGTGGACTGAAATATGGTTGTCCGCGACAGTATGTCCTGGCAGGGGAGCCATAGCCGCCGCACAGAAGACGAACAGTATCGCGGAAAGAATCCACCAGGTTGGAGATGTCACTCGCGACATGCAGACCTCGAAGCTTGGGTCTAATCAGTTCACCCCAAAGCCTGGACGAACCACATCGCAACACTGTCGGAATGCGCGGCGCTGACGTGACAGCATCACAACAATTCTGATGACTCTTGCTGTTAGTCCTTCGACTGCGGGTCGAACGCGTCGCGCAGGCCGTCTCCGAGCAGATTGAAGCTCAGGACGGCGAGGACGATCGCGATGCCGGGGAACGTGGAGATCCACCACTGATCCCGCATGAAGTCGCGACCACCAGAGAGCATGAAGCCCCATTCCGGAGTTGGTGGCTGTGCACCGAGCCCGATGAACGAGAGCGATGCCGCGGCGAGAATGTTCCAGCCAAGATCGAGCGAACCAACCACAATCAGGGGCGAGACAGTATTCGGCAGGATATGCCTGATCATGATTCTTGGATGCCGTGCTCCCGCCACTTTCGCGGCTTCGATGAACTCACGCTCCTTGATCGAAAGCACCTGCCCACGCACAAGACGAGCGTAGTACGGCATTCCACCGATGCCCAGCGCGATCAGCACGTTCCGCAGTCCTGGTCCCAGCACGGCGATGATCGCCAGCGCCAGGAGCAGGCCCGGAAATGCGAGCAGCGTGTCCATGATCTTCTGTCCGACACTGTCCACCCAGCGCCCGAAGTAACCGGAAACCAGTCCCAGCACCGTGCCGCCACCAACCGCGATCAGCGTGGCCATCAGGCCGACCCGAAGCGAGATCTGGGCGCCGTGAATTACCCGGGAAAACACATCCCGGCCAAACTCATCCGTGCCGAAGAAGTGATCTGTTGAGGGTGGCTTGAACTGATCGACGATTGACATCTCCAGCGGATCATATGGGGCGATGAGTGGAGCCGTGAC
>SLMJ01000189.1 GCA_007133615.1 Thermomicrobiaceae bacterium
GACGGCAACTTTATCGAGTCCAATTAGAGGGAGCAGATCGATGTATATCCGGATCACAAACGGTCGATATGATGCGTCTCACGAAGATGAAGTCAAGACCATGGTAGAGTCGACAGTCAACTCTGCCGCTCGCCAACTCCCGGGGTTCGGAACCTATATTGGTGGTCTGAACCACGATAATGCGTTGCTTACCGTCATTACCACCTGGGAAACCGAGGAACAGGCGCGTGGCTTTCGGGATCTATTCGATGCCGAAGTTCTGACGCAGATTCGCGACATGGGCGTTGAACTGGACGCACCACAGGTCTACGAAACCGTCGTCTAGATCCGCGGTTGCGTAACGCAACGCATGGACCGGCTCGTGAATCCACGACGAGCCGTTCCAGATCTTCAGTATTTACTGTGAAAATCATGACTGGCATCAATCTGGAGTTCGGCCTATCAGCGCTCCATGAAGTTCGCTAATTCTCTTTCGGCGATTCAACTGCCAGTTATTCAGGGGTCGCGTGCGTATTGGAGTCTATCGACACGACGAGGCAGTTGGCCCTGGTGCAAGAGGCATGAACACCCATTGTTCGAATTACACATGACGCAACCCAACCGAGGTCGTACATTGGGGTGACCTCGGCGCCAGTCGTATGTGTGTCGCAACTGGTTGAACGTACAGGCCGGATCGATACGCTGACGTAACGAGTTGTCCGGACTGTGGCGAAGCACAGGATCTCCGGCACACGGAGGCTGGCTGATTCACAATCGCGAGGCGGAGAATTCCGAAACGTAGCGTGTTTGAGGTGCAGTGAAATCGGGTCGCCGCAGTGATGCCACGAGCCGAACTGATCCATTCTTCGAACTCTGCCATCTGCAGAGAATAGTTTCAGAAACGGAAAACGACGCCAGAAGGCGTCGTCATCCAGTACAGTTTTGCGGAAGCGACGGGATTCGAACCCGCGATCTCTGCCTTGACAGGGCAGCGTGTTAGGCCACTACACTACGCCTCCCCGCTGTTGATAAGAATGATGCCACGGGCTTCTGGGGCTGTCAAGGAATTCAGGATGGTTCATCAGGGGTGTCGGGTTCGGGGCGTCGTTCCACCAGACGGCGTAGAATCATGATGTCTTCTCCGGTGACGCCACCAGTTATCCACAGCGCAGCGATAAAGCCTATTGACGCCACGATCAGCCCGGCAATCAGGCCGATGAGCGGAATCAGAATAAACGCGATCCCACCCATGGCGAGCCCGGCAACCGACGGGCGACCGAGTAGTGATATCCAGCCAGGTTGTCCGACGTGACGGCGCATCGCGATCGCCAATGGAGTGAAGAGCACGAATTCGGTCAGTATAGTAATCACTGCAGCTGCCATATACCCGTATATCGGGACGAACACAAGATTCGCAACAAAGTTGAATCCGACCGCCAGCGCGAAGGCTCCCGATATCGTTCGCTGTTGATTCGCGGCGATAAGCGTGTACTGAATGACTCCGTTGACGAAACTCAGTGGCAAGAACCAGATAATGACCCGCAAGACATCGGACGATTCCGGTAGGAATGCATCTCCTCCGAGTATTCGAATCATCCATGGCGCCAGAGCAAGCGTCGCGATCGTAATCGGCCAGGCAACGATCAGCATAAACCTCGACGCGCGTTGGAATGCCGGCAGCAGCGCATCGCGACCGTCAGTGGCGTAGCGTGAAAGGATCGGAAAAATCGCGAGCGTGAAGTAGGCCGGGAGAATGATCAGCATGTTGACGAACTTGTACGCCGCGTCGTACGTGCCAAGTGCCGTATCTCCCTGCGCTGCCTGGATCACGAAGACATCGACCCGGAAAAAGAGATTCAGCAACAGCGCATTGAGCAGGAGTGGCCAGGAAACACTGGCAAACCAGCCGATTTGCTCGCGCGAGATGGACCATGACGGCCAGATGTCCAGATGCCGCAGTGACACATGATACGCACCGGCCGAAATCGCCGTGGATACCAGGGCAGCTACAGCAAGCCCGATCACACCGAACCCGGCGAACAACGCCGCCAGACCCAGGCCGAATCGGGAGAGATTCGTGAAGATGTTGAGGATCGCCGGAAGTTCCATGCGTTCGCGCGCGTTGTAGACGGAGTTGACGGCTTCGCCGTAACTTCCCGGAATAATCGAGAGCATCATGATGACGATCGCCCAGGCGCTTACCGGTGCGAGGTCGAACCATGCCAGCCCACCCATGACATAGATCAGTGCAAACGGCGCGATCGCTCCGAGCACCAGTATCCGCATGATCGTCGAGGCGCCGAGAAGGTTCGAGGCCCGCTCCGGCTCTCGGGCGGCTTCTCTGGTCACCAGAACGCTCAGGCCGAAGTCAGAGATCGTCTTCAGGTACAGCCAGGTAACGACCGCGATCGCGTACTGCCCATTGCCGGTTACGCCCAGCAGACGAAGCGCAAACGCAGCGAAAACCAGATCGACGGCGCGATTTGCAAGCTGGCTGGCTATTGGAACCGCACTGTTCTTGGCTATTCGCTGGATGGTGTTGCCGGCTATATTGTGCAGGAACGGCATTCCCCACCAGGCGACCAGATACAACAGCCCGGTGAAGACGACTCCTGCAGCCAGCAATGCGACCGGAGTGTACTGCCAGTTTTCAAGCGGCTCGATCATCCGGTCATTCCGTCTCGATGGCTGAAGGCGTGTTCTTCGTGAAGAGGGTTACTGGATCGCAGCTAGCGCGAATATCGACAGGCACATACACATTAATAGCGAGAAAAACGCCAGTCCGATCAGCAGGATCGTAGTCTTCGAGCCGGATGGAGGTCCCTGCTGACTGTCGTTTTCGTTATCGGTTTCAGGACCCGGGTTCTGTGTTCTGTTCTGTCCACGGTCGTCACGCATTGCTCACGTCCCGATAGATCCGCAAATGCTCCTGAGCTGTCTGTTTCCAGGAAAACGTTGTGACGTGCTCATGTCCGCGTTTGAGCAGGTTGGAGCGAACGTCTTCGTGCTCCAGAAGTTCGAGCATATGATCCGAGAACGCGTCTGCATCGCCGACTGGGGCGAGTCTTGCCGCATCGCCAGCCACTTCACGGTGTGCCGGTGTATCCGATGCAACCACGGCAGTCCCGCTGGCCATTGCTTCGAGGAGCGGAAGCCCGAATCCCTCATAGCGCGATGGATAGACGAGTGCGGTGCTGCCGGCGTACAACGCGGGGAGCATCCCGTCGCTGATTCCCTGGAGATGGTACACGGGCGACTCTGCCGCAGCCTGTCCAATGGCCTCCATGATGTCGTCGGCAAGCCATCCCTTGCGGCCAACGATTACGAGCGAGGCCTCCGGATGCTGCTCCCGTACCCGGGCGAACGCGGCCAGCAGGGTCTTGTGGTCTTTGCGTGGTTCGACTGTTCCGACAATGATGAAATACGGCTTTCGCAGCCCGAACTGCGCCTGCATTGCCAGGACGTCCGCCGTTCCCGGTGGTTCAAAAAGCGGGTCCGCCGCGTGATGGATCACGTCGACTCGGTTCGGTGAGATCTCGTAGCACTCACACAAGTCCCGTTTCGTTGTCTCCGAGACTGCGATTATCTTCGCAGCGCGATCGATCGAGCGCGGAACGGCGCGGTCGAGGAATCGCCGGAGCCGGGGAAAGGCGAGATCGGGGTAGATCGCGTAGGAGAGATCGTGCACGGTGACGACGGACGGTGCGCGCGATGGCGGTACGACGAAATCTGTCCCATGAACGACGTCTGCCTGTTTCGTGAATCGCTCGACTGGGATCGGGAGGCCGATTCGATGCCAGGCAAGATTCGACCATCGTGCTGATATCGGCAGTTCGATGCTGGTGATGCTCTCGTCGTCGGGAACTTCGAACTCCTGGCGTTGAACAGGGGAATGCCAGAGTGTCCACTCGGCTCCTGCTTCATTTTCTGCTCGGAGGGCGTTGAACAGACTCCGGGTATACCGGCCGACGCCGGCGATCTGACTAATTGCCGGAGTGTAATCCAGGGCTACTCGCAAGCTGTTTCCCCCGCCATCGCCAGCGTGTGAGCAGGAACACGCCTGTGCCGACCACAATCACGCTCCAGTATCCCACCAGCCGGTCCAGTACTGCCAGTGACGCCGCCATGTCCTCGGTGAATCCCATCACCACGGCTGCTCCCACGATACCAACTTCAACGAAGCCGAGCCCGGCCGGCGTTGCCGGAACCGCGGTGAGCAGGCTGATCAGGAGAGCAATGAACACAGCCTCGGGGATTCCGAGATCCGCACCGATCGCCAATCCAATGGCGTACAACCTGGCACCTTCCAGAATCCAGATTGTACCGGTCAACAGCACCAGTGAGGGTACGTTGCGGTAGGACATGAGCATTCCCTGCTCGAGTCGCAGGTATTGCGGCATGATCCGTTCGGGAACCAGCCGGCGGAGTGTTTCCCGGTATCTAAAGGCAAATACGAACGCGAGTATGAGGCCCAGTCCCATTACAGCCGCCAGCAATAGCCAGTTCTCGAGCGACTCCGGGATCCTGGTACCGAACACGAGAAAACCGGACATGATGAGCAGCGCCGCGAGCGCAACCACGTCGGCGATTCGTTCGGCCACGACGGTCCCGAAGGCAGTACTGAATGGCGTCCGGGATCGGGTCTTCAGCAGGTACCCTCGATACGCATCGCCAAGTTTCGCCGGGAGCAGGCAGTTGAAATACCAGGACACCATGTAGATTGCCGCCATGCCGCGCATTTTCGGCATCTCGTACCCGGGATCGGGCTTGACCTCGGCGGAGTCCAGGAGCGTACGCCATCTCACGGATCGAACGAAGATCGAGCCGTAGTTAGCGATAAAGGCGAGGATCATCAACCCGATGTGCGCACCGGTTACCTGGGTATAGACCTCGCTCCAGTTGAGATCGAGCTGATTGACCGTCAGGGCGACGATCCCGGCACCGATCAGAAACGAAACAAGTGTACGCGGCCGGAGGAGCCGCTGCCGAAGCCGAAGATCGTCCCCGTTATCCTGTGATTGATTGACGTCCGCTTCGGAGGTCAATGGTGCTCCCGATCGTGGTGATAGCGAGTGCATCGTCCTCGCGACAGGAATCGTACATAAATTCAGCGACCGGTTTCCGGCAGTGTGGAGTCCGTTCCGGGATGCGCGGACGTAGCCCGCCACGTTGCGATAAATGCCAGAGCCCAGACGAGCATCATGTGCATGCTGATATTCAGGACATGCAGGTTCTCGAATACGTTGTGGACGATCAGTGCCGTGGTCATACCGATCGCTCCAATACCAAGAGCTCTCGCCAGTCGATCAGGTGATTTGAACGCTCTCCACCCGACAGCAAGCGCCGCGATCAGGAAGCCCAGGTAGACCAGTAAACCGACAACTCCGGTCTCTGCCAGCATGTGCAGGTAATAGTTGTGAGCATGCCCCTGTGACTCCACAAACTGCGGATGGACCGCAAATTCGGTGAACCGCTCATTGTAATTGCCGATTCCGACGCCGATCCACGGGTGCTCATCCCACATTGCGACGGCAGTTTGCCAGTGCGACATCCGCTCGATCACGGCGAAGTTTTCGTCGGTGACTGGCACCCGGCGAACATCGCCGATCTGAACCTGATCAACAAGCTGTTCGAAGCGTTCCTGCACTTCTCCGACAACTGCTCCAGGAGCCGTGGCCATGAACGCGATTGCCAGCACGATAGCTGACAGAGCTGACAGGAATAGCGCACGCCGGCCAAGCAGGATGACAATAACGACAACGGCGGCGATCGTCCCGAGCCAGCCGCCGCGAGAGAAGCTCAGCGCGATCGCCGCCAGTCCAACGACGGCACTGCTCGCGATCAGTGCGAACAAGGCGATGTTCAACAACATCGAGTGCCGTTCATCACTGCTGGGAAGGAAGCCCCGGAGACGAGCCAGACGGTAATCCCTCCAGGAGTCCACGGCTCGTTGACCCAGCAACACTGCGATCGGGATGAGCGGGAGCGTGGCGACTTCCATGTACGCCGCAAAACTATTGGGCATACCGAACGAGCCGAATGATCGGGAGAAACCACCGTCGAGCTGGAAACTTGCCGGTCCGGCACCGATAAGCGCCTGGACGATCCCGATCCCCCCCTGGGCAAGTACCAGTATCCCGGTCAGCCCGATCATCAACATGATCTGCCGCTCGGTTCGAATGAACTGCAGGACGATCCAGAAG
The DNA here is from genome assembly GCA_007133615.1 of Thermomicrobiaceae bacterium. Classification (GTDB taxonomy): domain Bacteria; phylum Chloroflexota; class Chloroflexia; order Thermomicrobiales; family Thermomicrobiaceae; genus SLMJ01. The sequence goes on from SLMJ01000189.1 coordinate 6,183, forward strand.
GTCGCCAGCGCGACGAACCAGCGATACAGCTCGGCATAGCCCGGATTCAGGAACTCCGCGTTCCAGAGCGACAGGACCATTGTTGCCATGAGCAGCAAGACAGCCAGCAGAAACCAGCTCCATCTCACTGGAATCCGGCGTCGTGCAAGGATGAGCGGCAGAACCGCCACTGTTGCGAGCGATGCGATTCTCGTCGCAGTGATCGGAATGGATTCAGGAACCGGGATCGCGTCCTGAACTGGTACCGAGGCGATGAGCGCGACCGGAATTAGAACTGGATAGGCGATCAGTGCAATCGCCCCGATCGGAGCGACTAGCACACCGGCGCTGATTGGAACCGGCAGCGCAATGATCAGGAGCGACGCGGTGAGAATCAGCAGAGCTGCAGCAGCAGCTCCGCGGTCAGGTCGCCATGCCGTGTCACGAACTGGGGCTCTGGGAAGTGACATAACTGCTCAAGTCTTCGATGGTAGCCCTGAGTCCGTCTTCGATTCCAGTGACGGGCTCCCAGCCGAGCAGACGACGCGCCTTGCTGATATCGGGACAGCGCAGATAGGGGTCGTCCGGGCGCGCCTCGAGGAAATCGATCCGTGACGTCGATTCACAGGTCTTGATGATAGCCTCGGCGATCGTCAACACCGTTCGCTCGTCCGGGTTCCCGAGATTGATGACCTCGCCGCTGGTATTCGCCGAGTTCATCGCTGCGATGATGCCCTGAACCAGATCGTCAACGTAGCAGAGTGAACGCGTCTGCTGTCCATCTCCGAAGATCGTTAGCGGTTCGTTTCGCAGCGCACCCATGATAAACGCTGGAATGACTCGTCCGTCGTTCGGATCGCTGCGGGGCCCGTATGTGTTGAAGATCCGGATGATCCGGCCGTCCAGGCTGAAATTCCGGACGTATTCCATAGTGATCGATTCGCCGAAGCGTTTACTTTCGTCATAACAGCTTCGCGGCCCGACCGGATTGACGTTTCCGAAGTAAGTCTCTGGTTGTGGGTGAATCTCCGGATCGCCATATGCTTCGGACGTCGATGCGTAGAGGAACTGCGCTCCGTTAGCGGAGGCGATCTGTAGCAGGTTGTATGTGCCGACTGAGTTGGTGAGGTGCGTCAGAATCGGATTACGCATGTAGCCAACCGGGCTCGCCGGGCTTGCCAGATGATAGATCTGATCAAAGGAACCCTCGGGCTCCCAGGCTTTGCAAATATCATGCTCGACCATCGTGAAGTCGTTATCTGAACCGATGTGGTCGAGGTTTACCTGTCGTCCGGTTATGAAGTTATCGACCCCGACGACCGAGTGTCCGTCAGCAAGCAGTCGATCGACCAGATGGGACCCGATGAAACCGGCGGCGCCGGCAACCAGAATACGCACCCTTACTCTTGCCCTTCAGTTTCTATTTCCGGTTGTGGTTCCGCTTCGTCCTGATCCAGAACCACCGGAGGTATCAGCAGAATGATCAGCAGCCAGAGACTTGTCGCGAGCTCGGGCAGGAAGTAACTCTGGTCGACAACCCCGTGAACGCCGGCAGTGATAATAGCGCCCGCCGCAGCGAGCGCGACGCGGTCTCGAGCCTGCAACGATACGCGAGCGTTGCGGAACACGAGCCCGACGATCAGGATGATCACCGCCACGCCGATTATACCGACTGATAACCACGCATCGAGCACAAGGTTATGCGGATGCGAGGTGAAGCGTTCCGGCCAGGCTTCGGGCGTTACATAACGGGGAAGGTACTGGTAGAGGAACTGATCCGGCCCGACACCGGCCAGTGGGTGATCACGGATCATCTGCACTGACGAATCCCACAACTCGAGTCGGAGAGAGCCGCTACCCCCACCAAGCAACGAGAGCGTTCGTTCCGGTGCAACCAGCGCCATGCCGACCACTCCAGTGATGCTGGCTCCGGCTATTGCGACCGCCATCCGACGGGCACGCACCAGAATCAGGATGATAAGGATTCCGGCAGCGAGTCCAAGGATCGCTCCACGTGAGAAGGTGAGCATCACGACGATTGTGATCAGGATCGAGGGTACGAGCCAGAGCCGGTCCAGTTGCTGTCGGAAAAGAATTCCGATCAGGATTCCCATGACCGCGACGCGATCCAGCACCAGCGCCAGAGCATTTGGATGCGGTGCCATGCCCGAGAGTCGCGTGACCGCATCGGCTTGCACACCGCCACCGAGAAGCCCATCCACGATCGCAACGAGCGCCGCGATGACACCGCCGCCGATCAGTAACGCGGCGGCGAGGTTTCGAAACTCGTCGCGTTGGACGATGATCGGTGCGGCCAGAAAGAAATACGCCACCGGGAACAGGATCGTCCAGCGGAATGTTCTGAGGCTTTCGGCTGCGTAGGATCCGTCTGCGATGAACAGAAGCGACAATCCACCAGCAATGAGGAGGAGAATCGCAATTCCTGCCGCCAGGCGGTCTGGAACGAGTCGAAGCATCAGCATGTGCCGCTGTTCCGCTTCAATTCCACGCAACTGCCAGGCTCCGGAGAGAATCCTCGGAGCATATCCGATGGCCGCCGCAAGGATGAGCAGTTCAAGCATGTTGAATTCGAGATCGCTGACTTCCACCGCGTGGAACGACAGCGGGATCGTTAGAGGCACGGCAAAGAGAAGTGCACGGGGATGAACAAAACTGAACGCCAGCAGCGATCCGACCAGTGCCCACGCTGCGATGCCGAGCGAGAACAGTGCCGGCAACACGACAAGAAGGGCAACGACGCTGGCGAACACGACCTCGCGCAGCAGAATCTGCTGCCTCGGGTTGCTCAGATCAACCGGCATTATCGCCCTGATTCTGTTCTTGTTTTGCGTTCGAGGCAGGCGATTGCGGGCGTGAACTCTGCTTGTTAATCGCGTACAGCATAGATCGCGTCAGCAGGAACAGCCCGCCGCCGAGGCCGAGATAGCCCAATACGAATGCCCAGGAAAACGGTGTAGTTGCCGTAACGTTGAAACCGGATACTGCAAGTTCACCGTCGCCATCGGCAATGATTTCGATCACGTGCTCGCCGTGGGCCAGGTTTCGCGCAAGGGTCACCGGTTGATCGGATGTCTCTCCAGCCCACAGGTTCACGTAACTACCCAGCTCGTCTTCACTCAAGTGATCTACCGGCTCGTCGTTTACCCGGACATAGGCCCGACTCGCGTCCGGTCCCATTCGAACCATCATCGATATGTCCGTGCCGTAGAATGCCGCCCGCATCCGACTTCCCTGAAGGTCAGTGGCGATCCAGTCCATTTCACCGATCTCCTGTGAGACCCAATCGCCTTCCAGTTCAGGATCGACCGCTCCAATGGTAGTGGTGCCAGGCATCATCAGCTCATGGCCTGGCAAAGCGGTGCTTGAAACGTTGTTTGCAGGCATTCGGATATCCGGGAGGCTAATTTCGAGCGAGGTCAACCATGCAGTGGCGGTGAGGACAACGACGAAGCCCGCAACGATGATTGCTGGCAATGGAACACCGGCGGGGGTGAGCGATCCGGGGACGTCTACAGGGTTCGCGCGATGTTCCTGCGATTGTGGCTCTGTCATCGGTTCATCCCCACCCGAATGGTCGCCAATCCGGCGCCCATTCCGCCGATCGCGAGCATCGACAACAGGACGAAGCGACCGTAACTCCGGTTGTAATCAACCTCGATTGCCCCAATTGAAAACGATGCGCCCTCATGGACGTGCATCACGAAGACGTTATCCTGCGGTGATTGATTGGTGCCGTAGCCTTCAACAAGTGTTATCTCGTCGGTTGAATCCGGCAATGCATCGAGATCGATATACGTTCGCCCGAGTTCATCATGGCTGAAGAGATGCTCCTGCGCCGGTTCGCCGTTGAGCGTCACGTACAACCATCCTCCGGCCCCATCGAGATCTCCCGGAACGAGCGTCAAGTCGGTGCCGGTGAATTCGATCCGTATTTCGGCGCCCCAGTCGTCGGTTTCGATGACGTCCCCGAACGGGGCGTCCGAATCTGTGGCCCTGCTCCAGGTCCCGGTCTGCTGAATCGGCGATTCGAGCGGGCCGTACTTCCCGGGCAGAGCGATGCGATGCTCCAGCGCGTCGTTCTTGACGCTCAGGTATACCTCGCGCGGTGTGAACTCAAGATCAACCATTGCGAAATAGTACTCCGGTGCATCAGGGGGAATCAGCCCAACCTGCCGAAAGTACCAGATACTCGCGACCCCGAACCAGTCCCAGTTGTCTGACATATATGAGATCCCGCTGGCGGTCCAGTCTGCCTGCTGCGTCGGCGTAACCGAGCCCCACTCCTGCTCTTCGTCCGGAATCATGTCTGGAGACGCGTTCCAGCCGTACTCGGTCAACCATATGGGCCTGTTTGTGTCGTCGTAGTCCTGAAGAATTGACCGCAGCAACTCGATCCGCCGGAGATTGATTACGTCATCGGCGGGATCTTCCTCGGGAGGCTGATCGATCCCGTAACCCGTTGCGGTCATCACGTCAAAATAATTGTGGGCACCGAGTTCGTAGAGTGCTTCCCAGTATTCGAACTCCGTGATGGCACGGTCCGAGCGTTCGTTGGTCATTGCCATGGGCGCACTCAGGACCACAACATCTGGATCTGCTTGTTTGGCACGGGTGTAGGCCTCCTGGAGCAGTTCGAAGTAGCCTGCTGGATCGATCTCCCCGCCCCACTCACGAGACAGGTTTGGTTCATTCCAGATCTGAATATGCTGAACGCGACCGGAGTATCTGGATACGAACTTCTCGACAAAGTCGCCGAAGTACTCAACATCAGATGGAGGGCTGTGGTAATCGCTTCCCTCGTCTCTCGCCCAGGGCGGGGTGTGGTCCAGACGGGCAATAATACGCACGCCGTACTCCTCGGCGAGATCGACGATTTCATCGTACTTCTCCCAGGAGTCCTGCTGGAATTCCGGGTCCCAGAAGCTTCCCTGATCTGGTTCGATCTCGCTCCACGGAAACCCTTCCTTGATCCACCCGATCCCGGCCAGGGAGATCATCTCCATGGTCTTTTCGCGCTTCCAGGGTTCGACTTCCTGGGAAAGGAACGTATTGACGCTGTAGGGATTTACCGACGTATGCGGAGTATCTGACATCGCTGCTGCCGCAGGTCGACTTGCCTGTTCTTCCCATGGAGATTGGGTGAGCAGGTGCCAGGCGCCGAATCCCGCGCTGAGGATTAGCAGGATGGTTCCAACGATTCGCAGCAGGCACGATCCTCCTCGCGGCACTCGTTCACTGGGTTTGTGATCAGAGCGTTCCACACACCACCCGCTGTGCTCGAACGATTTCGCCTGAAGATGATGACCTGCGCATTGCCGGCGTAACCCATCGGCTATTGCGGCAGATTATAACAAGTGGTCGATGGTTTCCGGTTGTGACCAGTGTGGTTTCGGCTTGTCGTATTGCGTAGATACGGTAGGCTTGTGCCGCACCGGAGAACGCAGTATCCGGATCGGTATCGTTTGTCATAACATTGAAACACAGCCCTCGATGCGTGCTGCAATTGAACGTTTCCGGTTCACCGAATTCCAACTCCTGATTGTCCCGTCACTCATGGCGATTGTCGGGCTACTGACCATCTTTCTCGCCCGTACCGGTGAGACGAGCTGGACGTGGGCTGACATCTGGGTGAGTCTGGCCTACGTTGCGCTTCTGGTTGGCATCACGCTCTGGTTCAGTGCCAGCGGATTCCGCGGCGATCAGGCGCTTTTCCCGATCGTGGCAATGCTCGCCGGCGTCGGCCTGTTGATGATTCAACGGCTGCAACCGGAACTGGCAGAGCGCGGTGGTGCGTGGGCAAATCTGGCCGGCCGGCAAGTGATCTATCTGGCACTTGGGCTACTCGTGCTCTGGGGAATGATCACGTTCGTCCGGCGGCTCAACTGGCTGAGGCGCTACAAATATACCCTTGCGCTCGCCGGTGTCTTCCTGATGGTCATCACCATGATCTTCGGGCAGGAGATCAACGGCGCGCGACTCTGGCTCGATCTTGGTTTCGTCGTCGTACAGCCGGGCGAACTTGTCAAAGTGATCCTTGTTGTCTTCCTGGCGGCGTATCTGGCTGACCATCACGACCTGCTGGCCGGACACTACCGCATCGGACCATTGAAGCTGCCGCCTATTCCCTATCTGCTGCCACTCGTATTCATGTGGCTCATGGCCGTGATGATTGTTGTTCTTCAGAACGATCTCGGTACCGCGTTGCTGTTCTTCGGAATCTTCCTCACGATGCTCTATGCCTCGACCGGGCGGCTGCTGTACGTCGTTGCCGGTCTGGTCTCGTTCGTTATCGCGGTCTATTTCACCTACGAGATCTTCAGCCACGTCGCGGTCCGGGTTCGAAACTGGATCGACCCATGGGAGAGTCCTCTGGGTATCGGCTATCAGCAAATCCAGGGCGAGTATGCGCTCGCGTCCGGACAACTCTTTGGGACCGGACTGGGGTTCGGTGAACCAGGCACGATCCCTGTCGTTGAAACGGACTACATCTTCGCTGCAATCGGCGAGGAACTCGGCTTGCTCGGAACGTTTGGCGTTCTCTGTCTCTATATGCTCCTGATTGCGCGGGGGTATCTGATTGCGATCCGGGCGGTGTCTCAGTTCGAGCGATTGCTCGCGCTTGGAGTCACGACGATTCTGGCGCTGCAGACCATCATCATCGTCGCCGGCAATCTCCGTTTAATTCCACTGACCGGCATCACGCTGCCGTTTATCAGCGCCGGCGGCAGTGCCTTGCTCGCGAACTTCCTGATCATCGGAATCTTGTTACGGATTAGTGAATCGAAATGGGACCGCCGATGATTGTTGCACTCTCCCGGGCTGCCGGATTCACCACGGCATTGATGATTCTGACCTTCGGCATGGTCTTCACGGAATCGCATTCTCAGCAGACATGGCTGTTGATGATGCTCCTGTCCGGCGCTCTGCTGCTCTATTCGATCGTTCCCCGAATGCGGGAAAGCATTCCCAGAGTCAACAGCACGATTGTGGTGATCGGTGCAGTTTTCGTCGTCGGTTTCCTCCTGATGACCGTGCAACTGGTACGCATCCAGATTGTCCAGAGTGGTGATATCGGCGAGCGGACCGCCACGGTGGCAGATGGATCAGTGGTTCAGGATCCTCGCCGGCGCACACGAGATACCGACATTGCTCGCGGCCAGATCCTGACGCGTGATGAGGTCGCTGTTGCCGACACTGTTGCGCACCAGGATGGAGGCCTCGTCCGAAGCTATCCGAATGATCATCTTGGCTTTCTCGCCGGCTACTACTCACCCGCTCTGTACGGTGCGACACATCTTGAATCAGAGTACGACGAAGTCCTGATGGGCCGTGAAGGCGGGAATCCGTTCAACGAGTGGCTCGATGAAGTGTTGCATCGTACGCGGCATGGCTATGACGTCGTGCTTTCGATCGACAATGAGCTTCAGCGGGTCAGCTACGATCTTCTGGGGGATCGCAGTGGCGCGATCATTGTGATGGATGCAGAGACCGGTGCAATATACTCCATGGTCAGCAAGCCGCACATTGATCCCAACAATCTGTATGCCGGTTTTGGCCCGCAGATGAACCAGCAGATCGAACAAGCGTCGAGTTATTGGGAACAGGTTACGCAGGCAGAAGGTTCACCGCTCTTGCTGCGCCCGACGCAGGGTCTCTATGCGCCCGGCTCTGTTTTCAAGACCATTACAACTGTCGCCGCGCTTGAGGCAGGAATTGCGGAGCCATCGACGGTGTTCCGCAACGAGGGTGCGATTGCCATAGGCTCGCATGTGATCCAGGAGCAGAACCTGCCTGACGAGAACCGGGTGAGCTATACGCTGGAGGAGTCTTACGGGTATTCGTTGAACGTTGTCTATGCTGACCTCGGGATCCGGCTCGGGCAGCAGCGAATGGTAGAGACTGCCCGCCAGTTCGGATTCGAGTCGTCCATTCCCTTTGATCTTTCGGTTACCGAGAGCCGGATAGCCAACGATCTGTCTTACCTGGACAACGATATCGGTCTTGCTGAGACGGCATTCGGTCAGGGGCAACTCTTCGCGACCCCGTTACAGATTGCGTTGATGACTCAGGCAGTCGTAAACGAAGGCGAAATGTCCGAACCCTTCCTGGTCGAGCGTATTCAGGACAATATGGGCAACGTTCTGAATACAACCCGTCCTTCAACCTGGCAGGACGCGATGGACCCGGATATCGCCTCCGAGATGCAGGACATTATGATCTCCTCGGTCGAATCCGGCTGGGCCTCGGAAGCCCGCATCCCGGGTATGGTGGTTGGTGGCAAGACAGGCACCGCAGAGGTTGGCGATCGAGAACCGCACGCCTGGTACACCGGATTTGCAGGTGCGGGCGAACCGCGGTATGTTGTCACAGTTGTAGTCGAGCACGGAGGCGGGGGCGGAGCTGTGGCGCTTCCGATTGCTCGAGAAGTTCTGGTAAACGCACTGGAACGCCTGGACTAACGATCCGAGGGGCAGTTGTTCGCACTTCTGGTTGGGACGCCGGCTCTGACGCCGGTGACCTGGTTCATTGCTGCGACCCCGATCATCGCACTTCTCGTCCTTATGGTGGGGTTCAATTGGGGTGGCGCAAGGGCTGGCGGAGTCGCCTGGCTCGTTGCCGTGGTTGCGGCGTATCTCGGCTTTGGAGCGGGTCCGGAACTCCTCGCATTCTCCCAGACCAAAGCTATCCTTCTCGCACTCTGGGTTCTCTATATCATCTGGGCTGCGCTGTTCCTGTTCCAGGTGGTCAGTGAAGCTGGCGGAATCAGGATCATCGGCGATGCATTGGTCCGGGTAACACAGGATCGTGTCCTCCAGCTCCTTATCCTGGCCTGGTGTTTTACCGGCTTTCTGCAGGGATTTGCTGGATTCGGAGTGCCGGTTGCTATCGTCGCACCACTGATGGCCGGAATCGGCTTCTCACCCGTTGTCGCGGTTGTCGCAACGCTGATCGGCCACACCTGGGCGGTTACCTTCGGCAGTCTGGGCGCCTCCTTTTTCGCAATCGTTGGTGTGACCGGACAGGCACCGGAGGACCTGGCCAGTCCGCTGGCGCTTCTACTGGGATTCACCGTCTTTCTGGCCGGGGCGGGCGCGGTATGGTCCCTCGGAGGAGCAAGGGCGCTGTTGAGAGCGCTCCCGCTGATTCTCATCGTCGGCGCCGTCATGGCGAGCGTGCAGTGGGGAATGGCTGTTTCAGGCTTCTACTCCATTGCTGCCTTTACCGCTGGCATCACGGGCATGATCATCATGATTCTGCTCGTTCGCTCCGGGTTCTTTCATCGATCATCTGAAACCGACGAGAGCGGGGGGCAGGAACTGCACGACGGCTCTCCGATGAACTGGCGGCGTTTTCTGATTGCCATTCATGCCTACATTGTGCTGGTCGTTCTGGTTCTGGTGGTCAACATGATTGATCCAATCGGAGACACGCTCGGGCGAGTTGCAATCGATCCGTCATTTCCGGAAACCTCCACCGACTATGGCTGGACGAACCCCGCCACTGACTCCTACCGTTCGATTGATGTGCTAACGCACCCGGGAGCGTTGTTGTTCTACACGGCGGTAATTGGACTGCTCGTCTACTGGCGATCAGGCCTGTACCAGAACGGTGCTTTCCCGAAAATCGTCCGAAATGCCGTCGACGCCTCGGTGTCGGCCAGTCTCGGAATCGTCACACTGGTCGGAATGGCGCTTGCCATGATGGAGTCCGGCATGACGCACCTTCTGGCGCAGGGAATCGCAGATGTTGCGGGAGGCACATTCCCGGCACTCAGCCCGTTTATCGGAGTCCTCGGGGCGTTCATGACTGGTTCGAACACGAACTCGAACATTCTTTTCGGGGCGCTTCAACTTGATACGGCTCTCCTGCTTGAACTGAATGTCGGGCTGATCCTGGCTGCGCAGACGACCGGCGGAGCGCTCGGAAGTATTATCGCCCCGGCGAAGATCATCGTTGGTTGCTCGACCGTCGGCTTAACTGGCCGCGAAGGCCCGGTTGTTCGGCAGGGCATCAAGTACGGGCTGACGATCACCTCCATTATCGGCGTCGTGACCATTCTGGTGTCGCTGGCGATCGGCTAGGAGATCACACCATGAAGTCGATACGCAAGAAGAACGCGCTCATCTTTGATCTGATTCTGTTCCTGGCCTTTTCACTCGTGTCGTTCGCGGCCTTTTTCATGACCGAATCTGCTGGAGCAACGGGCGCTGTGATCAGTATTGCCGCACTCGCGATCATATGCATCATCCTCATCATCAGCCGATAGTGGTTCCATCGTCTGGTTCTGCTTTTTTTCCGTGATCGGCAGCATCGACTTCACCCGCCTGGATTCGACATAAATCAAGCGCCAGGTGCTTAGAGCGAACCCGGTGGATGCCCGCATTTTGGTAGAATTAGAAGGGTTCTGAGTACGGGGATGTGAGTGATGCGACTGTCTTTTGAAGAGTTTGAGGAACTTGTTGTCAATGCGCTTGACAGCCTGCCACCATCAATAATCAATCATCTTGACAATGTTGACGTGGTAATCGAGGACTGGCCGTCGCCGGAAGACTTCGAAGAGTACGGGCTCGACGACAACGGGACGATGCTCGGCCTCTATGAAGGCGTGCCGCAAAGTGACCGGTCGTCAGCGTACGGTCTTGTGCTTCCGGACAAAATCACCATCTTCTCCGGGCCAGTGCTCAATGAGGCGAGCGATACAGATGGCGATGTCGAGCGGGTCGTTCGAGAGACGGTGATCCACGAGATCGCTCATCACTTCGGTATCAGTGACGAACGACTGCTCGAACTTGACCGGTATTAGCATCGGCAACGACACATGGCAGAACCTCACACAGGATCTGAGGGCCCGCCCGGAATCATCGACACGATCGGGCTTGCGTTCGCGCTGTTGAACCGCCGCCCGTACCTGATCTGGATTCCAGTGCTTGTCGATCTGGTCGTCTGGGCCGGGTTGCGAATGCCACTAACAGGACGAGTTGAGATCGACTCGGTGCCTGGTGGAACCGACGGTTCGTTGATTGTAGAGAGGTTGAGCAACATCGATTTCGTCAGCTCCGTCACATGGCCAATTCCAAATCTGCTGGGGCAGGGGCCATTTGCTGACGCTCCCTCACCAGTAAGCCTTCAGTCAGTTGAGATCGGCGAGACTGCTGGGGTTCTGCTCGCCTTTGTTGCATTTGCAGTCTCGATTGTCCTGCTGGCCGGGTGGGTCGCAATGATTGCCCGCCTTGTGGATGGCTCGCCAGCGAGTGACCTGTCCTGGATCTGGGCGAGTCCAATGGCCGCGTTTCGGCTATTTCTCGTTGTTGGCGCGGTGATCGCAGTGATCGGATTTCTGGCAATTCCCTTCATGTTCGCTGCGGGAGGACTCCATCTGATGTCGGTGAATCCGCTTGGACTCCTTTCTCTTTCGCTTCTATTGCTGACCGGCTGGCTCGGATTGTTCTTCCTGTTCAGCCTGCCGGCGATCGTTGTATCAAACGCCTCGGTTACCGGGGCACTTCGGGCGAGTTATCAACTCGTGCTAAATCATTTTCTCGCGGTAGTCGCACTGCTTGCGATTGCAACGCTGGTTCGCGTTGCAACGCCCCACGCACTTTCGGTATTCGCTGAATCGCAATGGAGCGTGCCGTTCGCGGTAATCGTGAATGCCTACATCGTGACCGGGCTACTCGCGGCCATACTGCTCTTTTATCAGAAACGCTCGTCCTACACGCAATCATCGTCTGCTGTGTCGCCTGCCGCGACGGGTTGATGATAGGAAGGTTCACAACGTGGCTGAAACCAGTCGTTATGATTCCAAAGATATCGTTGTTCTCAAGGGCCTGGATCCGGTTCGGAAGCGCCCCGGCATGTACATTGGGAGCACCGATTATCGGGGCCTGCATCAACTTGTTTACGAAATCGTCGACAATAGTGTGGATGAAGCGCTGGCCGGATACTGCGATGTCATCCGGGTGAGGATCCACAAAGATGCCACGGTCACCGTCAGTGACAACGGGCGAGGTATTCCGATCGACCATCACGACGAGATGGGGATGTCGGCGCTCGAAGTCATCATGACCGTGCTCCATGCCGGTGGAAAGTTCGGTGGGGACAGCTACAAGGTCTCCGGCGGACTACACGGCGTTGGAGCCTCGGTTGTGAACGCGCTTTCCGAGTGGGTCGAGGTCGAGGTCTGCAAGGAAGGCAAGCGCTATCACCAGCGCTATGAGACCGGCGTTCCGCAGGGACCGCCCGAGCACGTTGGATCGTGCCCGGAGGACGAACACGGGACCTCGATCTCCTTCAAAGCTGATTCGACGATATTCGATGATCTCGATTACTCATTCGATACGCTCCTGCAGCGTTTTCGCGAAACCGCCTATCTGACTCGGGGACTGCAGATCACCTTTATCGACGAGCGGACCGAACGGGAAATGTCGTTCTACTTCGACGGCGGAATCGTCTCGTTTGTTCGACATCTCAATCGCAACAAGCAGGCGTTGCACTCGCGACCATTCTATGCGGCGCGAGAGGTCAACGGATGCTTCGCAGAGATCGCTCTGCAGTACAACGACGGCTACGGTGAATCGACCCACACCTTCGCCAATAATGTGAACACGGCGGACGGTGGCACGCATCTCACCGGATTCAAGACCGCTCTCACCCGGGTGATCAACGAATATGCCCGGAAGAACGGATTCATCAAGGAGGCGAGCGAGAGTCTGAGCGGTGAGGATGTCCGTGAAGGTCTGACAGCGATCGTCAGCGTGAAGATCGCTGAACCGCAGTTCGAAGGTCAGACGAAGCGCAAGCTCGGAAACGCAGAGGTCGCCGGAATCGTGCAGTCGACGGTCAACGAAACGCTCTCGCAGTACCTCGAGGAGAACCCGCAGGCAGCTCGCCGCATTGTCGAAAAGTGTGTCAATGCCTCAAGGGCACGCGATGCAGCTCGCAAGGCGCGCGAACTTGTTCAGCGGAAGGGATCTCTCGATACCTTCAGCCTTCCGGGCAAACTGGCCGATTGCAGCGAACGCGATCCGGCGAAGTCCGAGCTCTACATCGTCGAGGGCGACTCCGCTGGTGGATCGGCCAAGCAGGGGCGCGATCGCCAGTTTCAGGCGATTCTCCCGCTGCGCGGAAAGATCCTCAACGTCGAGAAGGCTCGACTGGACAAGATGCTGCAGAACGAAGAGATCCGCGCGCTGATTACCGCGCTCGGCACTGGTATCGGAGACCAGTTCGATCCAACAAAGCTCCGCTACCACCGGGTAATCCTGATGACGGACGCCGACGTGGACGGTGCACACATCCGGACGCTGTTGCTCACGTTCTTTTTCCGTAACCTGGAGCAGTTGATCATCGACGGTCGCCTCTATATCGCTCAGCCGCCGCTCTACAAGCTGGAAAGCGGTCGGGATGTCCACTACGTCTACTCCGATGCTGAGCGCGACATGATCCTCCGGGAGTACCCGGACCGTAAGTGGGAACAGCAGCGGTACAAGGGTCTTGGTGAGATGAACCCGGAACAACTCTGGGAAACGACTATGGACCCGGAAACCCGCACGCTGCTGCAGGTGACGATTGACGACGCCGTTCGCTCTGACGAGACGTTCGACATGCTCATGGGCAATGCAGTCCCGCCGCGGAAGCGTTTCATTCAGACGCACGCTCGCGAGGTAGAGAACCTTGATATCTAGTCTGTTATCGGGTGGGAGGGCAAACTGCCCGGTTTCGCGAGGTCTGTTGCAGTCATGAGCCAGATTCGTGTCGCGCTGGACGCAATGGGCGGAGACGACGCCCCGGCGATCCCGGTGGCGGCTGCGCTTGACGCTGCCACCGACAGCGAGGTGAGAATCCTGCTGGTTGGGGATGCGAGCAAGATCAAACCGCTGATCGAGCCTGGATCGTTACCCGCCGAACATATTGAGGTCGTTGACGCACCAGAAACCGTCTCGATGGAGGATGAGGCCGTCAGCGCGGTTCGGCGGAAACGTCGGGCATCTATCCCGGTCGGCCTCGAACTGGTTCGCGAGGGCCGTGCAGATGTCTTTTTGTCGGCTGGAAATACCGGCGCGGTGGTCGCCTCCGCGGTCGTATCGCTTGGCAGGATTCCTGGAGCGCACCGCCCCGGGATTGCGATCCCGATTCCGACGAGTAGTGGCGATCCGCTCTTTCTGATTGACGCGGGCGCTCTTGTTGATCCGCGAGCTGAGCATCTCTGGCAACACGCTCGCCTGGCATCCGCATATGCGAAAACTCTCAAAGGGATTCCATCACCATCGGTTGGTTTGATCAGCAACGGAGAAGAGCCCGGTAAGGGCAATGCGCTGACGCGTGAGGCGTTTTCACTTTTGAGGGACGACCCTGACCTGCACTTTCTCGGAAACATCGAGCCGCGGGATATTGGCGATCGCCCCTGTGATGTCCTGGTCTGCGACGGGTTTACCGGAAACATTATCCTCAAGACTGCGGAGGGAATCGTGAACCTCATGCAGACCTCGTTGCGTTCGGAGTTCCGGCAACACTGGTATACCGGGCTACTTGCCACGTTGCTTAAACCGGCGTTCCGCAGGGCTGGCACGAGGCTCGATTACCGGGAGTACGGCGGGGCGCCCTTGCTTGGCGTGAATGGGCTGGTAATGATCGCCCACGGCAGCTCGGACCGCACTGCGCTATCAAACGCGATTCGAAGCGCCGTCGACGTTGCCCGGGAGAATATGCTCGAAGCGCTGACAGCAGCAATGGCCTCCCCCGACAAGGCCGATCCGGCCTGACTAATCGCGGCAGAAGCCTCACGTTCTAAAACGACCCCGGATTTTTAAATCCGGGGTCGAACTCATCTAAAGACGTTCTTTTGAGGTAGTGACCGAGATCAGCTACCGGAAACGGCTCGCTTCAATTGACTCCCTGGCTTGAAGCTCGGGCTCTTCCGTGCCGGGATCGTCATTTTCTCACCCGACTGCGGATTGCGGCCCTCACGAGCGGCGCGTTCGCTAATCCTGAACGTGCCGAACCCGGTGATGGTGACTTCGTCCCCCTTGGAGAGCGCGGATTCGATAGCATCAAACGTCGAGTTCACAACGTTCGATACCTGACTCTCCGGCATGTCTACGTCCTTCGAGACAGCCTTGACGAGATCACTCTTACGCATGTGTCTTCCCCTCCTGATAAAACGATTGACGACAACCGCGAAGGTTTAATGCGCGACACTATAGCACAGAATACACCAGTTTGCCGCATGCATCCCATGATTAGACATTCTCAGGCGCGCAATAACCTCCTGCGTCTCTGGCGCCATGCTTCGAACAGGATTACTGAACCAGCAATGCCTGCGTTAAGCGACTCCAGTTTACTCGCAAGCGGTATACCAACTCTCCCGTCAGCATGCGCAATCGCGGCTTCAGAGACCCCACCTGTCTCGTTTCCAACGATCACTGCTGCCGGGCTGCACCAATCGACATCGACATAATCAATGTCGGCATCGGCCTGCGTAACGTAAAGCGTGCACCGTTTCAGCACGTCCGGTACGCCATCCCAGCTCAGAAAGGCGATCGGAAGCCGGAAATGGCTACCCGCACCGGCTCTGATGACTTTCGGGGCGTATGGATCGACACTTTCCGGCCCGATGAGGATCAGGTCAACACCCGTTCCCAACGCGGAACGCAGCAGTGTCCCCAGATTCCCGGGATCCCGGACAGAATCAATGATCAACACTAGCGGATTCTCTGGAAGCTCGCCAGGGATCTCGGCGGTGGGCATATCGACGATAGCGAGGATTCCCTGAGGTGTCTCCGTGTCGGCCGCGGACGAGAGGATTTCATCGTCAACCACAAACGTTGAGATGGATCGCTCCGCAGCGATGGCTGCGACCTTTGTCGCCTCCGCATCACTCACGCGGGAGGCCGCGATGAGTAGTGCCTGAACCGACTGCCCGGATTCGAGGCATTCGGAAACCGGACGAACGCCCTCCACAAGAATTGCCCGCTCTCTGTATCGGGTGCGTCGTCGATGCAGAGAGCGGGCAAGCTTTATCCAGCGATTTCTGGAGGAGGTGATGTCCACCTCTGGTGTGTCATCCATACCGGCGGGCGCTAGAGCGCCTCCCGGGCAACACTGACGATTTCCCCGAATGCCTCGGGATCTCGCACCGCCAGGTCTGCGAGCATCTTGCGATCCACCTCAACGCCTGCCTGCGTCAGGCCCGAGATGAACTGGCTGTAGGGCATGCCATGCTGTCGCGACGCAGCGTTGATGCGCTGGATCCAGAGCTTGCGCATGTCGCGCTTGCGGTTGCGGCGGTCACGGTACTGGTACTGACCAGCACGCATCGCCGCTTCATTTGCGCGCTTGTACAGCGTGCTCCGGGTTCCGCGATACCCCTTTGTCTGGGCAAGCGTTTTGTTGTGACGGCGCCGTGCGTTGACACCTCGTTTTACGCGTACCATCGGTACTGACTCCTCTTACGCTCGATCAACCGGATCCGCTAGGCGCCGTACGGAAGCTTTGCCTTGATCCGCTTGACGTCGGACTTGTTCACTTCGAGCATCTTGTCGAACTGTCGAAGCGTTCGCGGGGACTTCTTTCGCCGGTTATGGCTCTTGAGGCCCTTCATTCGCATCATTTTTCCGGAACCGGTGATCTTGAACCGGCGCTTGGTACCCTTGTGGGTTTTCATCTTTGGCATGATCGTTACCTCTCAGCGTCATCCCGACGCACACGTTCAAACCGGGAACGACTCTCCCCTGTGGAATCGTCTCGAATTCCCGGTCGGACCTGTGGTACTAATCCTGATTGTCAGCGGGCTGATCAGAGGCGCCGGCCGAATCATCAGCCGATTGCCCTTCGGATGCCGGGCTGAGCAGCATGACCATCGAGCGACCCTCCATGTGCGGCTGCTGGTCAACCGAACTCAGATCGTTCAATTGCTCGGCCACACGGGTCAACAGCGTTCGCCCGATGTCCTGGTGCGCGATCTCGCGGCCACGGAACAGAACCGAGAGCTTGACTTTGGATCCAGACTTCAGGAACTTGCGAGCCTGTCGCGCCTTCGTATCCAGATCATGGTCGTCAATCTTCGGCCGCAGACGCACCTCTTTCAGCGCCGCAGTTCGCTGGCGCCGTCGTGATTCGCGCTCACGCCGACTCTCTTCGTACCGATACTTCCCGTAGTCCATCAATCGGCAGACCGGCGGCGATGCGTTGGGCTGAACCTCAACCAGGTCGTAGCCGCGGTCGCGCGCCATATCCAGCGCCTCACGAGTGCGAATCACGCCAACGTGTTCGCCTTCTTCGTCGATCAACCGGACTTCCGGGACTCGAATGCGCTCATTTACCCGAGCGGGTCTCGAAGTGCTAATCGAAGCCTCCCTGCGAAAACAATACAACGCCGCACCAGCTTACGCTGGAATGCGGCATCAGCCCTCAAACCGCGCTGAATTCTAGCATAGTACCGAGAAGACGGTCAATTTACGGGATCATCCTGCTCGACCCGGTAGATCGTTACCGACCCTGACTCGAATACGGGTTCCCAGCCGGACTCAGCGGTGACCGCCTCGTCTGGAACGCTATACGGCGGACCATGCCCGCACTGCTGATAACCGGTCAGCTCGTGCTCACCCGTGACCACATGAGTGATTCGGCGGTCATCAATGTGCCAGCTCACCGAATCAGGCTGTTCGTATGCCATTTGCACGAATTCGATTCGCTGTCCGATCTCCGCCAGTAACTCGGGTTGTCCGCGACGCCATTGCGCCTGATGGCCATCCCAGCCGATCACTGTGGGGAGCCCGGTTGCCATTGAGATTCGATTATGCGGGATGAATTGATCCGTCCCGTACGCACACCCCGGTGCTTCGAGTACGATGTCCACATCTTCGTCAGTCTCGTTGAGCCAGGTGATCGCCGCGCGTTCATCAGGCTTGAACCGCTCGATGTAGCCGATTCCGTCCAGTCCGTCCCACCCCGGACGCTGATCGGCCCAATGGTAGCCGGAGATCGGTGCATACACTGCGCTGGCAACTATTCCCACAGCAAGGATTGAGAGCGATGCCGGCAGAGCGATCGAACCGAATCTGTTTCGCAACGTTTGCAGCATTGATGGAATCAGCGCCGCCAGTGACACGCTGAGCAGTGCCCAGACCTGAAACGATACCTTGAAGACTGTATTCATTCGATCGCCGAACGGATCCTGAATGAACAGGAACTCGATCGCACAGAGAGCGATGAGCCCGAGCATGATGAATCCGGCCGGAATCGCGCTGGCGTCCAGGTTGGCGCGGTTGGCGTGGAGCTGGATTCCAATGGCGAGTGCCGGGATCCCGAACAGCAGGAGTGCCGGGGCGCCACCGGTGAGAATCGAAAGGATGCTCAGCAGCGCCGCGCCAAGGGCGAGCCAGGTCCAGCGCTGTCGATCGGATTCGCTCCATTGCAGCAGGATCGTGAGGACCAGGCCGAGCAGAAGAGCGAGGAACACCCCCCAGTGTTCCATGATCGACCCGATCGACGTGTGATCCCACGATACATATCCCAGTGAGTTTGCAAGATCCCCGACTACCGGAAACGACGATGGATCGCCACCACCGGTCGGAGAGTCGTACGACAGAATGAACGTTCCGGCCGCGAGCAACGCTCCGACTGCAAGGGTGCCGGAATGGACAATCGCCTCCCGCCAGCCAACGTTCAGAAGTAAGGGTGTGAGTGCGAGCAACGCCAGTAGTCCTGCGATCGGGAGGTCCCAGGTGTTCGCCGAGTAGAGCACGCCGAGCGCCAGTCCTGTTGCGATCGCAGCGGGTGCGACGAACATTCGGTGAGATGACCGCGCGACGAGAAACAGATTCGCGATCAGCGCCAGCGTGGCGATCAGCCACGGGTAGGCAATCACGTGCGGGTGAAGGTCGCCCAGAATCCAGGAAAAGGCCGGGAACTCGGTGATCAGCGTTCGCGTTCCACCGTCAGGGAATCCGGAGTCTTCCATGATCCGGGATGATCCCCAGCCGACGCCGCCCCACCATGATTCCCGTGCGGTGTCGCCCGGGTCCTGAATGAACATTCTGACGGCGTGCAGGTTTCCGGCCAGTGCGACCATGAAACCTGAAAGCAGTCCGGCGCCGACTATCGCGATTCGTCGGGAACCGTTGATCAACTCTGCGAGGTTCCCTGCAAGGCCTGCTGCGGCGACCGTTGCGCTGGCGAAGATGATTGCCAGGCCCAGGTTGAAGGAGATCTCACCTGGAGCGTTCGAGATCAGTGCCAGCGATGCCAGGGCCACGTAGCCGAAGTAGTAGTAATTGATCGTTTCATTGGCGAACCACGGATCGGGAACCGGCAATTCTCCGCTGTTGATCGACGCGTTGAGAAACGCCAGCTCCATCGGCTTCTCGGTTCCAGCGATGTCCGGGTAGAAACCGCGAAACCAGATGTACGAAGCGAACAGGAGTAGCGTTACCACTTCGGATACGACCAGCCAACGCCAGCGCTCTTTCAGTATCTGCCCCAACTGAAGATGGCGAATCGCCAGAAGCCATCCAGGGATACCAATGAGCAGCACCATTCCAAGCAAGACGCCCGCGTTGAACGGAATGGTCATCAGATTTCCCAGGATCCACAGCGGCAGAGGAACGAGGGCCAGACCGACTGGTCGAACGATCGTGATGCCCCGGTCGGGCAGACTCCGGCACACGATCAACACGAGCGGCAGGGCGGCGACCGCAAGCAGCGTGTAGGTGAGATACCACTGAGTTGATACGGCGAGCACATCGCCCGTGGTCATTGCCCGTTTCCAATCGATGGGAACGGCTGTACTTCGTAGACGATAGTGTTTTCGGCTTCGAAGACTCGCTCGAGCTGATCGCCAACCATCTGCTCGAACGCCTTCAGTCCAGCTTCAGTGCTGTAGTACGGCGGGTTGTCTGGATCGTCGACGTCGCCGACGATCGTGTACCGCTCGACATCTCCGACGATCACATAGTCGATAGCGTAACGCCGCAAGAGCTCGTGCTTTCGATCGACATCGTTCGTCTGGTAAATCTCCCGAACCTCGGACATTCTCGGCGAAACATCAGCACCACCTCGTTGCTGGGACTGATGCCCGTCCCACCCCAGAACCGACGCAAAACCCGTTGCCGAACTGATGCGCGAACCACCCCCTCGATAGGCTCCGATCGATGCTTCGAGGAGAACCGGGATCCCGTCGGTGTTGTCGCGCAGCCAGTTGACAGCGTGATAGTCGCCTGTGAACGAGATCGTGTCGCCGGTCTCGTTCTCGATGCTCCCTCCGTCCATCCAGGCGTTGCCGTCGAGTGACGGAAACGACGGGGATGAGGCCATCTGATGATCGAGCCGATCACCCGTCGCGAATACCGGATATGCGAGCATGATGACGCCGAAGACCAGTAACGCGGTGCTGGCTGCGATCCTGGAGGGAGGCGTCATTCGCCATATTCGATGGGCCAGCCAGATGATCGACATTGCCGCGACGATTCCAAGGAGCGTCCACGCCTGATAGTACAGCTTGAAGATCGTGTTCATTCGCTCCCAGTCGGTGTTGTTCAGGTGATCCGCGACGTAAACCAGATCAGCGACCATTACCAGTCCCGCCCCGGACGCCCCTGCGATACCGATCGCTGTTGCCGCGATTCGCTGCGGATTGTTCAGCACCAGCGTCACGAATAGCGCGACGAGTACCAGTGAGACGGCCGCGACCGGCCTCACCTGGGACAATCCGCCGGCAAGAACGATGAACAGTGCCACCATCCCGATTGCCGCGTCGGTTGTGATCCGCCCGCGTCTCGGTGAAGCGACTGACTCAACGGTCAATGCACTTGCAGCGAGGAACAGCACACCTCCGACAACGAATCCGACTACGCCTCCAACCATTCCGCCGGAAACGACGACGCTCGTAAGCAAGGAAACGATCGCGAGCCCTGCTCCGAGCCCGAGCATTATGGGATTCGGACGGCGTCGACAGAGATGCCGGTAGAACCCCCAGGAGACGACCGCCAGCACGAGAAGGATCAGCCCTCCGAAATGAAGGAACCAGTCCGAGGTCGACGTACCTGTTGCCGTTGTTTCGAGCTCGCCGGTCTGCGTTGAGAACCGCTCGAAGAACCGGGCGAACAACGCGTAGGCGATGAGCGCGGTTCCGGCCGCGGCGATCAGGCTCGTGATCAGTTGTCTGCGCAGGTGCTGGCCCGATCTGAACAGGGCAAAAGTCAGCGCCGCGAGCAGAATGACCGCTGCGGTGGGACCGTCCCAGAAGTTCACGACGGTCAGAGAACCTGCGGCAACGCCGGTACTTACGATCCAGGTCGTTACCCAACGGCCGTCGCTTCGAGCCTGCGAGCAGACCCAGGTCGTGGCAAGTCCGACGATCAACACGAGGATCGGTGCGGCCATCACGTGGGGATGAACATCCCCGTAGAGGAAACTGAAGTAGGGGAACTCGTTGATTCCGAATGAGACGACCCGTGTGCTATCC
>SLMJ01000235.1 GCA_007133615.1 Thermomicrobiaceae bacterium
CTCGGTGAAGTTCTGGAAGTGGCGCTAAGCGTCGATCACCCCTTTTGAATCTTGAGACTCATCGACACATGCGGAGGAAGGGAGCACTCAGTGAAGTTTTGGAAGTGGCGCTAAGCGTCGATCACCCCTATTTGAATCTTGAGACTCATCGACACATGCGGAGGAAGGGAGCACTCAGTGAAGTTCTGGAAGTGGCGCTAATTGACCATCAGTCCGATCGCACCAGTTCACATGAAGATCATGAAAGGGTCACTCAAATATGAAATGGAAAAACTGGAAGAATCGATAGGCTCTATCGGGTCCTTTGACAGCGTTCGCAATGCTGTCGATCTGCGGGATCTACTTTAGATGCATCCCCGCCAAACCTGAGATCGACGAAATCTTCGGCGCCGAATTTGTCTTTCTAAGCCTTACAAGTAATGAGGTCCACCCGCCCCGGTACTTTACGCCCTGGGGGTACTAATGCACTTCAGCCGTATCTCCCACAGCCGATCGGCATGCCTGATGGTAGAGTAGATATCATCAAGGGATGCGATGTCTTGCGCACCGGTCCAGCGCAAGTTCAGACGCCGGGCGTCACCAACTCGCTGAATTCGTAAAGAGCTCACCACGCATCCCGGAATCAGGAACGCGGCGTGGAGCATAGTCCTCGGGTAATAGCAACCGTCCTGGCATTGACCGGGTTGTGTACGGCAACGATAGCCATCCTGGGTCCCGGGGTGGGAATCGTTGAGCTCGGATTCGAGAACCTTGCACTCGCCATTATCCTCGTCACCCTGATAATCTGCGCAGATTTCTTCGAGATCGATGCACCGCTCGCGTCTGCACGAGTCACGGTGTCGGTGTCCGCAGCCCTCTGCTTTGCCGCAGCCATCTCGCTCGGGCCAGTTCTCGGCGCGATTGTGGCGGGCCTCGGCGCACTCATCGTTGAAGTTATTCAACGAACGGCGTTGATCAAGACCATCGTAAACACGACGAACTATGTCTTCGCAACGTTTGTCGGCGGGTACGTCTACGTGTCGCTGGCAGATACCGCGATAACGCCGATCAGCAGCCTGGAAAACTTTGGCGCGACGCTCCTCGCCGCAGCCTTCATGACGCTTGTCAACACCGGTACGATCTCCATCGTGATCTCTCAGGTGCTGGAGCAATCACCGATCCAGCTCTGGGCCGCGAATTTCCGCGGGGCGATCTTCGAGCACATCTCACTGCCCACGTTGGGCATCATGATCCCGGTGCTCTATCAGGAGAGCATTTTCGCGCTAATCATCGTCGTCATTCCGCTCCTCGGGCCGTACCTGGCATTCCGAAGCTACCGACAGGTCCATGAAGAGACCAGGGCGACACTGAACGTGCTGGCGGATATGCTCGATCGTCGGGATCCGTACACCGCGGAGCACTCTCAGCGCGTGAGTGATCTGGTCACACGTATGCTGCAGAACTATCCGGATATCACGTTCGATGAATTCGAAACGATTACCACCGCCGCACGGGTCCACGACCTGGGCAAGGTCACGACCAGTGACGCAACGCTGCTCAAGCCAGGAAAGCTCGAGCCTCACGAGTTCGAGGAAATGAAGCGACACTCCGTTGACGGCTCCGACATCCTCAGCAACATCTCGATCTTCAACGATGTGGCGACAATCATCCGCCACCACCACGAACGGTGGGACGGTAAAGGTTATCCGGACGGCATTTCTGGCCAAGACATCCCGGTTGGTTCCAGACTAATCGCCGTGGCAGATACCTACGACGCAATGACGACGGACCGCCCCTATCGCTCTGCGCTATCGCACAAAGTTGCCGTCGACGAGATCCGGCGAAACTCCGGCGCTCAATTCGAGCCGCGCGCCGTTGACGCTTTCATGGAAGCGATCGCCGAATATCCCGAGGTCCATCGGCAGCAGGTAGTGCAACCCGCAAACTCCGCCGAGTAGTCGAATTCCATCCAGACACTATAATGAGAGTCATAGACGCGCCTTGTTGCGGTAACGCCGTGTACTGAGAGGGCTGGCCATTCTGGTGCCGTTGGTAACGATCGATTTTCACAACACGCTCTTCAGATGCGATAGATGGTTCCGGCTCGAAATCGAAGAACTACCTCTGGCCACCTTCGCTCAACTTCAGAATCACATGCCAGAGCGGCGAAACGGAGATTTGAGTTCACGCGCAACGGCAATCTACCGGGAAATCAGGCAGGAAGCGGTCCAGAGTGGTGTCGAGTGCGATGCCGTCACCAGTATGGTTCGTGTTGTCGATGAGCTCGACCTGGATATCCAGCCTGATACGGTAGAACACGCCGTGAACTTAGCGATGTTTGAGACCGTAGACGAGGCGAGGCCGCTGTTCGGGGCGGTAGAACTCGTCACCGAACTCGGGAATCAGGGTATCAGCCTCGCGGTCGTCTCCAGCGCGGCGTATCATCCGTTTCTCGAATGGTGCCTGCAGCGTTACGGCATTCGCGATGCGTTTCAGCACGTGGTGACCTCGGCCGCCTGCGGCATCTACAAGTCCGATCCTGCGATCTACCAGCACACGCTGGATCTGTTTGGCCTTCACGCCGCAGAAGCCGTCCACATCGGTGACTCCCACCGTTACGACGTCACCAGTGCGAGCAGAATTGGCCTCAGCACGATCTTGCTGGCAAATCGACCAGAGGATGACTACGATCCATCGCCCGACGCCATTATTTCGAATCTTGGTGAAGCACCGAATCATTTGGATAGACTTCTCAATCGAATGTAGTTTGACCAGCAGGAGCGGTTGTTCGCAGTGCGGTTCGATGTCTTCACCATTTTCCCGGGCATATTTGACGGGTTTCTCACCGAGAGCATCATCAAGCGTGCTCGGGAGCAGGGCCTGATCAACGTCTCGCTTCATGACATTCGAGACTGGACGACTGACCGCCACCGCTCTGTTGATGACTATCCGTACGGTGGTGGTGCCGGGATGGTCATGATGGCTCCACCGGTGGTCGAGGCTGTTGAGGCGTGTATCCCGGAGCGAGATGACGACACGGAAATAATCATCCTGTCGGCGTCGGGAGTGCGATTCCAGCAGTCAATCGCCCAGGAGCTTTCTCACAAAAGTCGCATCGGGCTGATCTGTGGTCGCTACGAAGGCATTGATCAACGCGTCGCCGATATTCTGGGTGCGAGGGAAGTCTCGATCGGTGACTACGTTCTGACCGGAGGGGAACTCCCGGCTGCGGTGATCATTGATGCAGTGGCGCGTCTGGTACCCGGGGTTATTCAAGAGGATTCAACCACGGATGAGTCTCACGCTGCCGGACTTCTTGAGTATCCTCAGTACACCAGACCCTTCGAATATCGTGGCCTGACGCCGCCAGAGGTGTTGTTGAGCGGGCACCACGCCAATGTTGAAAAATGGCGACGGGAACAGGCATTGCAGCGCACACGCGACCGGCGGCCGGATCTACTTGAGTCTCAGAATGAGGATGCGGGCCACGGCCACACGGAAAATTCGAGGAAGCCGAACCGCCAGTCAGGCGATGGGATTGGATAGGCGTCGTTGGATCTGAACCCGGGTAATCTGGTAGCGTGGATAATCGTTGGATTCCTGGCAGGCTGGTTGGCCGCGACGCTATCCCGCGGACGAGGATTCGGTTGCCTTGGGAACACAGCGATCGGTCTGGCCGGAGCAATCGTCGGCGGATTGCTCTTTTCCGCCCTCGGGATCACTGGCACGACCGGATTCCTCGGCAGTGTATTGATAGCCTCGATCGGCGCAGCCCTTCTTCTCGTCATTGCAGGACTGATCGGTGGACGTACGTGACCACGACAGGTGGACATCCCAACATCACAGATTTCATCGAGATTCAGGACGTTCACAAGACGTATGTCTCCGGCCGGAGAACGATAGAAGCGCTAAAGGGCATCGACCTGACGATCGGTCGCGGAGAATGGGTCACATTGCTTGGCCCCTCAGGTTGTGGCAAATCCACGTTGCTCAACATCCTGAGCGGAATCGACCGTCCGACATCAGGCGAAGTGCGTATCAACGGAACCGTTATTTCAACGCGCACTGAAGAACAACTCTCTCGTTGGCGCGGCCGGAACGTCGGCATCATATTTCAGTTCTTCCAGCTAATGCCAACGCTCACTACACTCGAAAACGTGGTCCTTCCGATGGATCTTGCCGGTCTCGGCCGCGATCGAGATCGGGCACGAGCACTTCTCGAGCGTGTTGGTCTGGGTGAGTTGAGTGAAAACCTCCCGTCGGAGCTTTCCGGCGGCGAGCAACAGCGCGTCGCCATTGCGCGGGCGCTCGCGAATGACCCGCCGCTCATTCTCGCTGACGAGCCAACAGGGAATCTGGATTCGGAAACGGGTGATCGAGTCCTTCAGCTATTCCACGAACTCTGGCAACAGGGAAAGACCATTATCATGGTTACGCACGATCGGTCGAACGCGGAGCGCGGATCACGAACGATTGAATTGCGTGATGGACTGGTCGTCAGCGATTCGGCATTTCCCGGGGATACCGCCGCGGTCGACGATTCTATTCGGCTCGCTCAACAGGCTCCAACGTCTCACTGACGAACGTTCTTACACCGGCCTGTGCTAAACGGGTGGCCAATAAGGCCACCCGTTCATAACGTCGTCTCTGGAGCTCAGGGAATTGCGTACTACTCGCGGTACCAGTCCCCGATATCCCAGAGGTCCGAGCGCCACGGGCCGGACTTGTACCCGGCGAGGTCGTTGGATACCGTCGCCACACCGGTGCGGTAGACGATCGGGATCTCGACGAAGTCTTCCGTCGCGATCCGGTTCATCTCCTGGAAGAGCTCTTCCTGCTCATCCGGATCCATGGCAGTTGCCATCGCTTCAATGACCTCGTCCATCTCCGGATTGTCGTACCGGGTGATGTTCGTTCCGGACCAGGCATTGGCCTGCTCTGCGATCTCCCACGAAGCGAACCGCTGCGCCCAGTTCATCGGATATGGCGTTGACGGTCCGTTCGTGTACATCTGGATGTCAGCGTAGAAGTGACCATAGGTGTCCGGGTTACCGGCATCCGACGAGAAGAACACCGCGGCGTCAACTGCCTTCAGTTCGACATCAAACCCGATTGAGTCCAGGTCGTCCTTGACAATCTCCTGGTTACTCTGGCGAATCGAGTTGATCGAGGTCTGATAGAGCATGTACATCGGCGTGCCTTCGTATTCGCGGACGCCGTCTCCATCGGTGTCCTCGGCACCGGCTTCGTCCAGAAGCGCTGCGGCAGCATCGAGGTCGAACTCCCAGGTCAGATCCTGGTTCACGGCCCATTCCGGCTGGTTCAGGTTGTTTGCCGTGGCAACACCACCCGGGCCGTAGAGTTCGTCCGCCACAACATCGCGCTGGATTGAAAGACCGATTGCGTTGCGGATTGCGTGGTCCACGAGGAACGGGTGCGGAGTTGCCGGTTCGGCACGTGCACCGTCGGTTTCCGTCCACGGGTCAGCAAAGTTGACCATGATGCGCTCTGCGCTCGTTCCCGGGAAGGCGAGGACGAAGCCTTCATCACCCTGCTCTTCGAGCGCATCCAGAATGTCCGCCTCCACCTGAATGTTCCAGGCCCAGTCAGCCTCACCGGTTACGATAACGGCGCGGGCAGCGCTGGTCGCATCGCCGCCACCGATCATCTCAACCGTATCGAAGTACGGCTTGCCCGCATCCCAGTAATTCGGGTTCATCTCAAAGAACACCGTGTCTGCGGGACGGAATTCGGAGACCATGTACGGACCGGTGCCGATCGGCTCCATGTTGTACGGAGCGTTACGGGCTTCAGCACCGACATAGTCGCGGAACAGATGCTCCGGCAGGATCAGACCGGTGCCGCCGACGAACGGGACGAACCAGCCCGGTGTCTGTTCGGTGAAGTTCAACCGGACAGTGAAGTCGTCGACGACTTCAATGTCCTCGATCGCCGTGTAGGTATCGATTGTCGTCGCGGTTGTAGCTTCTTCGGAAACAAACTCCCAGGTGAAGCGGACGTCTTCGGCAGTAAACTGCTCGCCGTCGTGCCAGTAGACGTCGTCACGCAGCGTCCACTCGACCCACATTCCGTCTTCGTCCACCGTGCCGGCTTCAACACTCGGGATCTCTGTTGCAAGCCGCGGGATCAGTTCACCGTCATCGCCAACATAGGCGAGCGCTTCATACACGACGTTTGAGGCGTCGAAGTCTTTGGTTCCCTGCGCCAGATGGGGGTTGATGATATCCACAGCCTGCCACCAGAGGAGATCAAGTCGTCCTCCGCCACCGGCCTCAGAGGGAGCCTCATCCTCTTCTTCGTCATCGTCCGGCTCGTCGACCGGCTCTTCTTCATCGTCGTCGACCGGCTCTTCTTCGTCATCATCCGGTTCTTCGACGGGTTCGTCTTCATCGTCGTCAGGTTCAACTGCTGGATCGTCATCATCAACGACGTCGTCGTCGTCATCGTCTTCTTCACAAGCCGCAAGAAGACTGGCAATGACCGGAGCGCTGACACCGAGCACGGCCGCTCGTTTCAAAAGGGATCGGCGGCTGATTCGACCAGCCAGCACATCCTCAATCAGCAACTTCTGGCTATCGGACAGATTCATCGTTCCTCCCACACGTTTGCACCGGATCCTACTAAGTGTTCTCCGGATGCATGTGAACTACGACCAGTAACTCGTGATACGTCACTCTCCTCCTGTGGTAAGAGCGCCTCCTTTCATCCCGAGAATGGTCCCGCGATATACACATACCTGCGCACTACAATCTACGCTGTGCGCAGCCACCTGGATGTGTTCAGTTGATCAGGACGTATCGCTTGGTCCCATTAAGCTCGTAAGATGCGCGTAGTTTGGCACAGCGCCCCGGCGATTGACAAGAGCAAATTGTTGCGTTGCCTTGATTCTAGCGCTGCGTACGCACACCACATCCTCCCAGAATGACCGAATCAAGCACACGCGTCGCGCGAGCATTAGCGGTTGATTGAAGATGCGCGACCGATCTGATCGCATCCGGCAAGAACTGGTCAGTGGAGCGAAACTCGACGGTCGTTCGATTGTTGGCCGCAGGTTTGGACTACTTGTCATTGCTCGTGAAGACGAGAAACCGGGGAGGGCTATCCCCTCCCCGGTTTGATCTCGTCGGTTTGTGAGACCTCGCAACGCTGATCCGTTACTATTCGCGATACCAGTTTCCGATGTCCCAGAGATCGGACAACCACGACGTGAAGTGGTATCCAGCGAGATCATTGGTGACCGTCGCGACGTTCGTTCGGTGGATGATCGGAATCTCGATGACCTCTTCAGTCGCCTTCCGGTTCATTTCCTGGAACAGGATTTCCTGCTCAGCTGGATCCATTTCCACCGCCATCTGCTCGATCAACTCATCCATCTCCGGATCGCTGTACCGGGTGGTGTTGGGGCCAGACCAGGCATTGGCCTGTTCTGGAATTTCCGAGGTGTGGAACCGGCGCGCCCAGTTCACCGGGTACGCGTTCGCCGGGCCATTGGTGAACATCTGGATGTCAGCGTAGAAGTGACTGGTGGTGTCCGGGTTGCCGGCATCCGATGAGAAGAACACCGCAGCGTCAATTGCCTTGAGTTCGACATCGAACCCGATGGAGTCCAGATCGTCTTTGACGATTTCCTGGTTACTCTGGCGGATCGAATTGATCGAGGTCTGGTAGAGCATGTAAAGAGGCGTTCCGTTGTACTCGCGTACTCCGTCGCCATCTTCATCAACTGCCCCTGCCTCGTCCAGCAGTGCAGCGGCGGCGTCCAGATCAAACTCCCAGGTCAGGTCCTGGTTGACGACCCACTCTGGTGCGTTCAAGTTGTTTGCAGTGGGTTCACCGCCAGGGCCGTAGAGTTCATCAGCAATCACGTCTCGCTGGATGGACAGTGCGACCGCGTCACGAATCAGCTGGTTTGACAGGAACGGGTGCTCAGTCGTGGGCTCCGAACGCGCACCATCGACTTCAGTCCACGGGTCGGTTCGATTGACCATGATGCGCTCGGCTCCGGTGCCAGGACCGGCGAGGACGAAGCCCTGATCGCCCTGTTCTTCCAGAGCATCGAGAATGTCGGCTTCTACCTGGATGTTCCAGGCCCAATCTGCTTCGCCGGTCACAATGACGGCGCGAGCAGCACCAGTAGCATCGCCACCACCGATCATTTCAACGCTGTCGAAGTATGGCTTGCCTGGATCCCAGTAGTTCTCATTACGCTCGAAGAAGACGGTATCAGCTGGTCGGAACTCGGTTACCTGGAACGGACCAGTGCCGATGGGCTCCATGTTGTAAGGTGCATTCCGCGCTTCAACACCGACGTAGTCGCGGAACAAGTGCTCCGGCAGGATCAGGCCCTGACCACCGGTGAAGGGAACGAACCATCCCGGAGTCGGCTCACGGAAATGAACCGTAACCGTGAAGTCGTCGACAACCTCAACGTCCTCGATCGCTTCGAAGGTGGCGACCGTTGTTGCGGTCGTTTCTTCCGTGCTGGCGAACTCCCAGGTAAAACGAACGTCTTCGGCGGTGAATTGCTCGCCATCGTGCCAGTAGACATCGTCGCGAAGACTCCAGGTCACCGACATGCCTTCATCGTCAACCGTGCCGTCTTCAAGACTTGGAATCTCAGACGCAAGCCGGGGGATAAGCGTGCCGTCGTCGTCGCTATACGCCAGCGCTTCGTAGATCACGTTTGAGGCGTCGAAGTCCTTGGTCCCCTGCGCAAGATGCGGGTTGATGATGTCAACCGCCTGCCACCAGAGAAGATCGAGCCGTCCACCACCGCCGGCTTCAGTCGGAGCTTCATCATCGTCTTCGTCGTCATCCGGCTCTTCGACCGGTTCATCATCATCGTCGTCGACTGGCTCGTCTTCCTCGTCGTCGTCCGGCTCTTCGACGGGCTCTTCTTCCTCGTCATCTTCTTCAGTCGCGGGCTCGTCGGCGTCGACGACCTCGTCATCATCGTCTTCTTCTTCACATGCCGCGAGCAGGCTGGCGATGACGGGTGCGCTCACTCCGAGTACGGCCGCACGCTTCAGAA
>SLMJ01000149.1 GCA_007133615.1 Thermomicrobiaceae bacterium
ACCTTTGGTGGTGCGTCTTCTTCGGCCATTTTCAGTTCCGGATCGTCATGGTCGGGTGGCTCGCCTGGAGCACGCTGCCAGACCACACGCTGGAACATCCACATCATGTACCAGGCAGACAGAATCACCACGGCCATCGAGATGATTCCTGCGAGTTGATACTCGCGGAACGCAGCCAGGATCGCCAGGAACTCACCGACGAACCCGCTCAGACCCGGCAGACCGAGAGACGCGAACATGAAAAGTCCAAAGAACGATGCGTAGATCGGCATGTTCGTCGCCAGTCCACCGAACTTCTCAATGAGTCGTGTGTGCGCCCGATGATAGACAACCCCGACAAGCAGGAAGAGCGCACCCGTGACAAGGCCGTGCGAGATCATAACGATCATCGCGCCGTACATACCCTGCGCGTTGAACGCAAAGATGCCGAGCGTAACGAAGCCCATGTGGCTGACGGATGAATATGCGACCAGTTTCTTCAGGTCGGTCTGAACCAGCGCGACAAACGCGCCGTAGATGATCGCAATCACCGAGAGCACAATGATCAGCGGAGCGAACGCTTCAGACGCGTCCGGGAACATTGGCAGGTTGAACCGCATTAGCCCGTAGCCGCCCATCTTCAGCAGCACGCCAGCCAGCAGGACAGAGCCCGCAGTCGGGGCCTCAACGTGGGCATCCGGCAACCAGGTATGGAACGGCCAGAGCGGGATCTTGATCGCAAACGCCAGGAAGAATGCCAGGAAGACCCACATCTGGAAGTCGGTTCCGTAATCACCCTGGGTCAACCGCAGCACGTTCAGCGTTCGTTCTCCCGTCTGCTCGAAGTAGCTCTGGTACGTGGCGACAATCGCAACCAGCATCAGCAGAGAACCGGCGAGTGTGTAGAGGAAGAACTTGACCGCAGCGTAGATCCGATTGGCGCTACCCCAGATGCCGATCATCAGCGCCATCGGGATCAGCACGACCTCCCAGAAGATGTAGAAGAGGAAGAGGTTCAGGCTGACAAAAACACCGATCATTCCTGTGGCCAGCAGCAACATCGCGATCATGTACTCGCGAATCCGGTGCTGAATCGCATCCCAGGACGCGATGACCGATATCACAACCAGGAGGGTTGTCAGAATGATCAGCGGAACACTGATGCCGTCGACGCCAAGGTGATACTCGATGCCGACATCTGGCAGCCAGCTGAATCGTTCACCGAGTTGCATCCCGCTCTCGCCGCGATCAAACATCGCGAGCATGATCAGCGAGAAGACGAGCGAGACCGTCGCCGAGATCAGGGCAATCCAGCGCACGGCGTTGGCCGGTGCGTTCACCCAGAGCAGGATCACCAGCGCCCCGACGAGCGGGGAAAAGGTCATCAGACTGAGAATCGGTAACGAGTCCAAAAGGTGTACTCCCTTTACCGACGAGTCGGCATCAGCACGCCCCTGCGTGCATTAGTCGAACAGGTTACTTCCAAAGAGCATGAACGCACCGATAATAATCACTGCGCCCAACGCAATCATCACAACGTAGTTGGCGATAAGTCCGGTCTGTGCTCGCCGCCACTGACTACTCGTATAGGTCACCAGCGCGGCCACTCCGTTGACCGTGCCATCAATAACTTGAGCGTCAACGAATCGCCACAGGAACATCGAAAACGCCACCAGCGGTCGCACAATCAGCACATCGTAGATCTCATCGAGGTACCAACGGTTCGCCGCTAGCTTGTACAGCGGACCAAGGAGTCCTGCAATACCGGCCGGACTGATCGACTTTTTCACGTAGGCCAGATACTGGATATAGAGACCACTCAAAGCGATAAGCGTCGAAATACCGGCAAACACGGCGATTGTCGAGAACGCGACATCCGGCAGCGAGAGGCCCGGGAATGAATGAATCAGGAAGTGATGGATCCAGCCATCTTCAGGCGGGAAGCCCATGAATCCGGCTGTCAAGGCGAAGAACGCCAGAACAATCAGCGGAATTGTCATCACCTTTGGTGACTCGTGCGGATGGACCTTCTCCGGATCGAACCGTTCCTCACCGTGGAACGTCATGAACACGGCCCGGAACATGTAGAGCGAGGTGAAGAACGCAGTCACGAACGCAACAACCATGATGACCGTGTGATCGTAAAGCCAGGTCCCGAGAATGATCTCGTCCTTACTCCAGAACCCGGCCAGCGGGATAATGCCCGCGTTGGCCGCAGCGCCAATCAGGAATGTCCAGTAGGTAATGGGCATGTACTTTTTCAGCCCGCCCATCTTGCGCATGTCCTGCTCTTCGTGCATGCCGTGAATCACGCTGCCCGCACCGAGGAAGAGCAGACCCTTGAAGAAGGCGTGCGTCACGAGATGGAAAATCGCAGCAATCCAGGCTCCGGTCCCCAGCGCGAACGCCATGAATCCGAGCTGGCTGACGGTTGAGTACGCCACCACCTTCTTGATGTCATATTGCGTGACCGCGATCGTCGCGGCGATGAACGCTGTTGCTGCGCCGATGATCGCAATCACCATCATCGCGTCGGACGATTCGTAGACGATCGGATAGGCCCGGGCCATCACGAAGATGCCGGCCGTGACCATGGTTGCGGCGTGAATCAATGCCGAAACCGGTGTTGGGCCTTCCATTGCGTCCGGCAACCAGACGAACAGTGGAAGCTGGGCAGACTTACCGATTGCACCGGTAAAGAGCAGTAGAGCGATAACTGTGATTGTCGTCTGCGTAGCGTCGCCGACCTGATCGAACACCGCGGCGTATTCGATGGTTCCGTACGTCACGAAGATCAGCAGGATACCGATCCCGAAGCCGAAGTCACCGACACGATTGACGATGAACGCTTTCTTCGCGGCGGCCGCAGCAGACCGTCTCCGGAACCAGAAACCAATGAGCAGGAAGGAACAGAGTCCCACCGCTTCCCAGAAAACAAACAGCACCAGGAAGTTGTTCGCCATCACCAGCATGAGCATGGAGAAGACGAACAGCGGCAAATAAGAGAAGAACCGGTACGTTCCCGGGTCTCCGTGCATGTACCCGATCGAGTAGATGTGAACCAGGAGCCCGACTCCGGTCACCACAAGCAGCATGATCGCAGTCAGTTGGTCCACGAATAGCGTGACCGGAATATCGAAGTCCCCGGCCGGAATCCAGGTGTAGAGATGCTGGGAAAGGGGCTGTTCGTCAGCCATGATCTCCAGCATCACCGGGATACTGAGAATGAAGGACGCCGCAACGGCGAGCGTTGCGATCCACTGCGCGCTGTCGCGCAGGATCCATCGCCCGATGAGAAAGTTGATGACCGCTGCTACCAGTGGCAAGAGCGGTATCAGAAAAAGCCAACTGGACATCAGTTGCGACTCCCCATTGCGTCCCGGTTCCCCCCAAAACGATCCATCTGAGCCGCCATTACTGCCGCAGCTCCCGGACCTGGTTGATGTCGACCGTGTCGCGCTGGCGCGTCAGCGCCATGATAATCCCGAGTCCGATCACTGCTTCAGCGGCGGCAATCGCGATAACGAATAATGCGAAAATCTGGCCGGTCAGCTGGTTGAATTCCCAGGCAAACCCGACGAAGCTGATGTTGACCGCCGTCAGCATGAGCTCTACGCACATAAAGATGACCAGCACGTTGTTACGCGTCAGAACACCAACCATGCCGATGATGAACAACGCTGCGCTCAGGAACATGAAATGTTCCGGCATCAACTCGCTCACTCTGACCGCTCCTTCTGCTCGTCGTCCTCCCCGGGAATCGAGGTGAACTCGTCTGCGTCGCGTGCCATGATCAGGTCACGGTCGCCGGCCTCATGCTTGACGTTTGCCGCCTGCAGCTGCGGGAGCGGAGCATCGTCCGCACCTCGGGTATGCGCTAGCGAAATAGTTGCAACCGGGCGGCGAGTTGGTGTCGGTTCTTCATCTTCATCCGGCCGTCCCAGGAACAGCGCGCCGATGGTGGCGAGAAGCAGCACGAAGGCCGTCGCCTGAATCGGCAGCACGTACCCCGAGTAGAGGACCTGGCCAATAGACTGGATGTGCCCACCTGCCTGGGCAATTCCCTGCTCATCCCAGGGACCAGGTTCGGCAACGACGGTGCGCGTCAGAATCGCCGCACCGATCTCAATCAGCAACACGATGCCCAGACCGAAACCAAACACCTGCTGGAGCGGCTTGGCGCCGTGAAACTCTGGCAGGTCGTCCTGATTGACGAGCATCAGCACGAAGAGGATCAGCACCAGCACAGCCCCGGTGTAGACGATGATCTGCACAGCGGCAAGGAATTCCGCACGAAGCATCACGAAGATCGCGGCAACGTTGACGAACGTCACCACCAGCGCGATTGCGCTATGAATCGGATTCCGCATCGTGATCATCGCGGCTGCGGCAACAATCGCAACAGCGGAGAGTAGATTGAAAACGAGTACTTCAGCGGCCATGTACCGTCGCCGTTTCGCCTTTCTCCACTACAGCATCCCCAGGCCCCACAGCCGGATGAATCCGGTCAGCAGGATATTGATCAGCACCAGTGGCAGCAGCACCTTCCAGGCAAGACCCATCAACTGGTCATACCGGAAGCGCGGCACAGTGGTTCGCAGCCAGATGTAGAAGAAAAGGAAGATTGCGGCTTTGATCGCCAGCCACCAGACGCCGTCACGAATCGGTCCGTCTGTGCCGCCCAGAAAGATCGTGGCGGCAAACAGCGAGATGATAATCATGCTGATGTACTCGGCGAGGAAGAAGAATGAGAATCGGAAACCCGAGTATTCGGTGTGGAAGCCACCGATCAGCTCGGTCTCGGCTTCCGGAAGGTCAAATGGTGCACGGTTTGTCTCGGCAACCGCCGCAATCAGAAAGATCACGAACGCGAGCGGCTGGCTGAGAATGAACCAGTTCGGCAACTGCAACGGCCCAAGGTTCAGGGTCTCACTCTGCTGGCTCACGATCTCGACCAGGCTCAACGACCCGGAAAGAATAAACACGCCGATCAACGAAAGTCCGAGAATGATCTCGTAGCTGATCACCTGTGCAGCTGATCGGAGTCCGCCGAGCAACGAGTAGCGGTTCGCCGAAGCGTAGCCGCCGAGAATGATTCCGTACACACCCATCGAACCGATGGCGAGGAAGTACAGTGCTGCGACGTTAATGTCCGCAACGTAGAGGTTGACCTCGT
The DNA here is from genome assembly GCA_007133615.1 of Thermomicrobiaceae bacterium. GTDB lineage: Bacteria > Chloroflexota > Chloroflexia > Thermomicrobiales > Thermomicrobiaceae > SLMJ01. Next base: position 5,156 of record SLMJ01000149.1, read on the forward strand.
GCCCGAACACGTTGATCGAATCGCCAAACGGAATGACCGCTGCGGCCACAGGCGCCAGCACGAACGAGAGCAGCGGCGCCAACAGGAAGATTCGCCGGTCGGCATGCTTGGGAATGATGTCCTCTTTAGTGAGGAGTTTGATGCCGTCGGCGATCGGTTGCAGCAGGCCGACGGGGCCGGTGCGGTTTGGCCCGACGCGATCCTGCATCGCGGCCATAACTTTACGTTCGAAATAGGTCATGTAGGCCATCAGGCCCAGCAACACGTTGAGGACGACAACCGCGAAGATGTAACTGGACAACAGATTTGCGTCCACGCTAACGCCCCTACCTCAAGTTCCCCGGCAACCACACTCACATAGTGCCGTCTGGTCGCATTCACGAAGTCCGCGCCGGTCTTCGCGTCTTCATCCTCGGCGGTCGGTATCATCGTTCGACGCGCCGCGTCTCACACGATAACGGAGCGCCAGCCGCGCTCCGCATTCCCCGGGCGGAACTGTACCGCACTCCGTCCCCGGTGAACATCTCAATGTGCTTCCCGGTCAGCGGTCGACCGAGCCAAGCACGATATCGATCGTTCCAATCAGCGCGACCACGTCGGCCAGCGCTGCGCCCTTCGCCATGTACGGCAGGGCCTGAAGATTGACAAAGTCTGGTGTCCGCAGGCGAACCCGGTATGGAATCGGTGTTCCATCACTGACCACGTAGTATCCAAGTTCACCCTTAGAGTGCTCGATCGCCTGATAGACCTCGCCCTTCGGTGGCGAGAATCCTTTGATCACCCAGATGAAATGCCGCTGCATGTCTTCCGCAGTCTTCATCACGCTGTCGTGCGGCGGAATCACATAGGGCGATTCGCTCAGCGAAAGCGGACCATCAGTTGGCATCTGCTCAAGGCACTGCTCGATGATGCTTATTGATTGCCGCATCTCTTCCATTCGGACCAGGTAGCGATCGTAGACATCGCCACGCGTCCCGAGTGGCACCTCGAAATCCATCCGGTCGTAGTAGAGATACGGTGTCGCCTTGCGAATGTCATAGTTGATACCGGAACCACGCAGGCATGCGCCGGTCAGACTCATTGAGATGGCCGCTTCAGGCTCGATTACACCAACGCCACGCGTTCGGGAAAGCCAGATCGGGTTCGCCGAGAGCAGGGCTTCGTACTCCGCCTGCTTCTCCGGGAACATGTTGCAGAAGTCCCGCACCATCTGTGGCAGTTTCTCGGGAACCTCCCGGGAAAAGCCACCCATCTCCATCATATTGGTCGTCAGTCGCGCACCGCAGAATGTCTCGAAGATATCCAGGATCGACTCGCGCTCGCGGAAACAATACAGCGACATCGAGAGAGCGCCGATATCCAGCGCGTGCGTTCCCAGCCAGACCAGGTGCGACGCCAGTCGGGCAAGTTCGCCCATAATCATGCGCCAGTACGTCGCCCGTTCCGGCGCTTCGATGCCGCAGAGCTTTTCAACCGCCAGAATGTAACCGAGATTGTTCGATGGTGCGGCTACGTAATCGGTCCGGTCCGTCCACGGGACGAACTGCGAATAGCGATGGGTCTCGCCGAGTTTTTCCACACCGCGATGTAGATACCCGAGTACCGGGTCGCACTCGACGATGGTTTCACCTTCCATCGTCAGAATGACCCGAAGCACGCCGTGCGTACTCGGATGCTGCGGACCCATGTTGAGGACCATCTGCCGCTGGCTTCCGCCAAGCGCGCGTTCCTCGCTTATTTCAACCGGTGTTCCCTGTGAAATCTCAAGCGACATGATCTGCTAGGGCCTCCGGAACCGTGAACGAACTCGTGGCGCCGGGTTTTCGAATCCAGGCTGCACGTATTCGCGATACCCACGCAATGGATAGTCTTTTCGAAGCGGATGGCCTTCATCCCAGTCATCCGGCAGCAGCATTCGCCGGAGATCGGGGTGGCCCTCGAACACGATGCCGAACATATCGTACGCCTCACGTTCCAGCCAGTTCGCCCCTTCGAACAGAGGCACCATGGATGGAACCGGATCGCCATCGTTGAATGCAGCTTTGACGCGCAATCGCTGCCGTCTCGGGATCGAATAGAGCTGAATGACAACATCGAAGCGCGGGTTGTCCCGAAGGCGCAGCATGTCGACCGCGGTGAGATCGCTGAGCAGGTTGTACTGGAGCGATCGTTCATCCCGGAGATACGCGACCACATCGCGAAGCGCCGGGCGCTCGACACGGATCGTCATTTCATCGCGGAAGTTGACTGCGTCAACAAACGCGTCGGGGAACTGCTCCCGAACGGCCTTAACAGCCTCGTGCTCGTCGGGAACCGTCGGTCCCCAGTGGCCGGTATCCCAGATTCGCCTTCCCGGTGAATCCGCTGGACCACCTGATTGCTGTTCTTCAGCCATCTCCCCATCTCAATCGATGAGCGTCCTGAACGAGTTAGATACTTGCGTGCTCGTGTTTATCGACGCGGTCCCAGTGCTGCCTGGGCTTCGGCGCGGGATTCTTCCCGGAACGCCTCGGCCTGGTCGGACCCTTCTTTCTTCGCAATCGTGTCGTACCGGATGACCTTATTCTGGAGCTCCAGCACGCCATGGTAGAGCGCTTCCGGTAGCGGTGGGCAACCCGGAACATAGACGTCAACCGGGATCACCTGATCGACGCCCTGCACAACGGCATAGGTGTCGAACGGGCCACCGATATTAGCGCAACTGCCCATACTGATGACCCACTTCGGCTCCGACATCTGGTCGTAGAGCTGGCGGACCACCGGGGCCATCTTCTTGGTTACCGTGCCAGAGACAATCATCAGGTCGGCCTGACGCGGAGAAGCGCGGTAGAGCATGCCGAACCGTTCTGCGATGTCGTAGCGAGGCATGGCCGCACTGATCATTTCGATTGCGCAACAGGCAAGTCCGAACTGCAGCCACCACAGGCTGGATCGCCGAGCCCAGTTGAACACGGAATCGACACTTGTTGTAAGGATGCTTTTCTCAAAGCGGTCTTCTATGCCCATTCGAGCGCCCCCTTCTTCCATTCATACAGGAGGCCAAACAGCAGGATACCGATGAAGATGAGGATCTGGACGTATCCGTACAGCGCAAGCTGATCGAACGCTACAGCCCACGGAAACAGAAAGATTGCTTCAATATCGAAGATAACGAACAGCAGCGCCACGATGTAAAAACGGGATGTGTAGCGTCCGCGAGGAGGTCGAACGTCAGGAACACCACTTTCGTACGGCTGTTCCTTGGCCGGGTTCGGCTTGTTGGGACGGATCAGCCAGCCCAGCAGAAGCAGGGAACCACCCATGAAAAATGCGGTCGTGATCATCATCCCGATCGCCGCGTAACTCTCAAGCATGAACTGGCTCCATGTCCCGATCGACCCCGGCTTTCCGTCGATTGTGTACTATATCACACAGTCCGGAATTGCTTCACAGCTCAGGCGCTCCGCGCAACCTACCGCAGACTATAGCACTGGAAGCTTCGGAGCGCCGCCCGACAACGCGAAATCGCACGGTCTTACAGCAGTGAGACTAACCGCCGCCTTCGTTCTGGGACGACCCGCCTTCCCCGTCACCACCACCGTTCTGACCTCCACCATCACCTTCTGAAGGCGGACCCTGCTGCCCGCCGTCATCCGGAGGCGGATCTCCTTCATCGCCGGAGTCGTCCGTCGGCACTGGCGGCGCCTCTTCGACGTCATCGGCCTCCTCTTCTTCCTCCTCTTCCTGGAAGAATGGAGATGGAACGCCGACTGCCTGGGCATATTCGTGGAGCGAGAGGATTCCTCGCTCGGTGAACGCCGGATTCTGAACGGCATCGGCGAGTGCGGCTGTTAGCTCTTCCTGCTCGTA
>SLMJ01000281.1 GCA_007133615.1 Thermomicrobiaceae bacterium
ACTTCCCGTCCGTCCCGGAAGTTCGCGGTGCTAACCTCACGATGAAAGTTGATCGCTTCCTGAATGCCATCGGAACTCATCCCGACATCTTCTGGATTGACCGTCTTCCAGTCGTCGTTCACACCAGGCACGTAGTCGGATTTCAATTGCGTGGACATGATTCATTCCCCTCAGTCTCTGACCCTGGTTAGTCTTCCGACGGAGTCCAGTCGAAATCCTTCTCCAGCGGATACATCGGCCGCCGGAGGTTCTTGTATTCGAACTGCTCCGCCAGCTTCGGGCTGCTGATACCCGGTGCGTCGATCTCGATCACCTTCGTTGCAATGGGCTCGAACGCTGCCCGGAAGTGTGCTGCGCTCTTGAGCACGAGAATCCGCCGTTCGGTCGGTTCGATGCCGAAGGCTCGGAAGTAATTGTGATCGTTCGGGTGACCGCGAAGTTCACTCAACTGCAATTCGATGCCGTCGCGACCGTTGATCTCCAGCACGACGGTTTTGCCACGACCTGCAACGGTACCAGCGCCCATCGGCCCGGCCATCACGAAGCTGCCCTCGTGGATCAAGCGAACCATACCGGTCACTTCGACCGGGTCACCATGCAGGCCGTCGTGCTTGCCGCCGACTTCCATCGTGACGGTGCTACCGACTCCGGCTTCGACGCATTTCTGGACCGCTTCTCGGTCCATGATCTGGGCGACAGCCGCGTTCTTCGCGTTGTTCCGCAGGAGGCCGCGAAGTGCCTCGGTGCCGTCACCAGCCGTGCCGCTTGCGCCCGAATCGGAGATATCGGCGAGCACGTAGACACTGCCTTCCGGGCCGTTCAGTGCTTCCTGAATCGCATCGTCGATCGGCGTTGGCTTGATCTCGAAATCCTCCCGGAGATCCCATGCCATCTTCGCGAGTTCGTTCGTATATTTCTTCGCCAGTGCCTTGTCGTTGTCGGTCACGACGATCGTGGAGACGCTGGTGTACGGAACGTCTGAGAACGGAAATCCGCCCAGCACGGTCGCCGCAACGACACCCGGTTCTTTTTCCATTTCCCGAGCGCGATCGATGACCGTCTTCAAGGGTGACTGCCAGGTGGTGACCATTGACTGGTTCGGGGCAATGAGCGGTACTTTTACATGGTGCATCGTCGGAGTGATCTGACCCTTGATTGTCTGGACGAGCATCTCCATGGCACGCGCGCCGGTTTCAGGGGTGTCGACGTGCGGGTACTCCTTGTAACCGACGAACGCGGTTGCTAGCTCCATCATCTCCTCGGAGAGATTGGTGTGGAGATCGAGCGGAGCGATAATCGGCAGATCCGGCCCGACCACCTCGCGGATGGCCCGAAGCAACGGCCCTTCACCGTCGTGATCGTGCTCCAGCGCCATTGCGCCGTGGATCGCGAGCAGAACACCGTCGATCTCCCCGGCGTTCTTGATGCCTTCAACGATCTCGCCGGTCATCGTTTCAAAGGCTTCTTTGCTCACCCGTCCGCCAGGAACTGAGCGGCCGAAGGTCGTTGGGATCAGTTCGACATCGTGCTTCTTTGCCTCGGCAATGATCCCGCCGTAGATTGTTCCCGTGCCTTCGAGGTCCAGAATCCCCTGACCGCGATGAATCGCGCTGGATCCTTTCTGAAAGTCCTCGAGTGTTGTTGGTTCCCACTGAAACGTGTTCGTTTCCTGGGAAATGCCGCCCGTGACGATTCGTAGCGTCATAGCTCCTCCTTCTTCGAGATCAGCCGGTCACGTAGGCGTTCAACAGTGCGACCGTGGAATCGAGGTCTGCTTCATCGACCATTTCAAACGGAGAATGTGTGTAACGGGTCGGCGGGCACAACAGAACGGCCGGGATCCCGTGGCGAATGAACTGGGCTCCATCACTGCCAAACCGTTCGAAGATAGCATGTTGTACCGGAATGTCGTTCGCTTCAGCTTTCTCAACGAGTTCCCAGATCACTTCCCGGCTGTAATGAGTCGATGAGTCCTTGTGCGTCAGGATCGGGCCCTTGCCGAGTGCAGTCGGCATCGTCAGTTCGGATACGCCGGGGACATCGCCGGCAAGCCCGACGTCGAGCGCGATTGCCACGTCAGGCCGCAGATCCTGGAACAGTGCATTTGCCCCGATAAGCCCGTTTTCTTCTTGCACGGTGACCGCGAAGTAGAGGCGACAGTTGAGGTTCTCCTTGACACCATCCTCGAGCATCCGGGTCATCAGCCCGAGGAGCATGCGGTCGTCGATAGCCTTGCCGTAAATGCGGGAGCCCATTGATCTCAGCGGCGGATTCCAGATCACCCGGGCACCCGGGTGGACGCCACGTTCGATCGCTTCATCCTTCGACTTCGCTCCGATGTCGACCCAGAACTCGCGGTACGTCATCCCTTTGCTCGATCGCTGTTCCTCAGTCAACACATGACCTGTTGCGGTTGCCAGGAGTCCTTCGATCTCGCCGTACCGTCCCAGAACCAGTGCGGGCTGGCCGATCGGGAAGCGCTTGGCTGGATCGTCCATTACCTGGGCCGTCGAAACATGCAGGAACCCGTCATCATCGATGCTACGGACGATGAAGCCAATCTCATCGGCATGGGCCTGGATCAGCACTTTGCGGCCCGATCCACCGATCCTGGCGTAGAGGTTTCCCGTCGGCGAACGTTCAATTGATTCAGCATTGGGCTTCCAGCGCTTTTCGCACCAATCCATCACGCTTTGCTCCTGGCCGGTCGGGCCAGGAATTGTTGTCAGCTCTTCCAGAAGGTTAAACCATGACATTCAGGTAATCGCCCACCTTTCCAATTATGTGGATAAAGCATTGATCAAGGTATCAATGTCAGTTCGTGATCATTCCTGGAACGTGACTGACTTCACCTCAATCCGCTTCTGCCCCTCAAGCACATCGTGCCAGTTCAATTCGTTCGGGCGTGCCTGAAGCAATCGTCCATGTGAACAAATTGCCAAGATCCGGCCCTCCGGCGTTTCTTCGAATACCTCGACCATATCCGGCATCGGTGTGTTGACGCCTGTTGAGGCGTCATCCCATGTGTCCCCACCGTCATGTGAGACGACGATTCTGCCGTTGCGCCCCACGTCCGGCGCCGGTCCGGCGACGACGATATCGGGTTTGCTCTCGGGAATGATCACGCCTCGGGTGTAGTCGTTGATGAGTTTCTGCCAGGATCGACCACCGTCTTGAGAGCGTGCGACACCGCCGCGCCGGCCTTCACCCTCCGGGTTCGGTGTGTGATCGATCCCGGCGTAGCCAAGCGCGGCGAACAGGATTTGCCCGTTCTCGGGATGTCCCATGATGAAGTGAATGTCCGAATCGACGCCCACAAACTGGCATTCCCAGCTGGCTCCGCCATCCCGGCTATCGAGTAGGCCGCCGACCTCGACTGATGCAAGGTATCGGTGCGCGCCAGGAGGTGAGTAAATATTGCGGACGGCGCCTGCACGGGGTGAGTAGGGTAGATACCAGTCTTCATGTTCCGGGATCTCGCGAATGCCGTCCAGCTCGTTCCAGGATTCACCGCCATCGGTGCTTCGATAGATCCGCCCAGGTTCTGTCCCGGCCAGAACCGCATTCTCGACTAACGGATCACTCCCGAGCCAGCGAACGCAGTTTGCACCGAATCCGTCGGTGATCTCGTACCAGACTGATCCGGAATCATCACTCAGGAACAGGCCGTTTTCGTACGATCCCGCGAGAATCCGCTTCGGCCCAAGCATCTCTCGATTGCAGAAAATGGCCGAGACTTCTTCGCTCTCGAGACCGAGATGATCAAGGCGGTGGTTATCAAGGCGGTAAACGCCGGTCGTTGTTCCCAGGAGTGCCTTCATGGATTGTCTCCGTTCAACACTGGCAGTTCTGAGCCTCGTATGCCTGTCATCGCGTCGTGCTTGTCACGACGATAATCCGGGTCCGCAGGCATCTTAGCGCACTTTCCGGCATCGCTCACCTGCTGACAACCCCGGATCAAGCTTGCAGGCTGGATGAAACGTTTCTATCCGGAGAAGTGCGTCGGGCGCTCGCCCGCCCTTTCGTGATGCCGGATCCTGGGCTATGGTGTCAGATAATGATCAATCACGGGGCTGGATTATCGCGAACGTTGCGCGAATGAGGGGGTTCAGAATGTCACTGAAGGAACTGCTCGGCGTTGAGCCGGTTATCAACGGGGCCGGTACCTTGACTCGACTCGGCGGAATGCCGCTCGATGAAGAGGTTCTGGACGCAATGGCTGCTGCCGGGCGGGAAAACGCACGGATCGAAGACGTTCAGGCAGCGGCCGGGAAGTACCTGGCCGACGTTTGCGGTGCAGAGGCAGGGTACGTGACGGCCGGTGCCGCAGCCGGACTGACGGTTGGAGCCGCCGCCTGTATGGCTGGCCTGTCGCCCGCCGCCATGGATCAGTTGCCGGATACCACCGGGCTAAAGGATGAGATTATCGTCCAGCGGGCACACGTAACCGCCTACAGCCACGCACTGCGTGTCTCAGGTGCGAAGCTGATCGATGTCGGCTACGTTGGTTACCCGGGACAGGGGATTACCTGGGGCTGGCAGGTTGAAGCAGCGATTACTGAACGAACCGCTGCAATCTTTTATTCGGTGGGTTCGGCAAAGGGCATAGTCGAATTGCCGGAGCTGGTGGAAATCGGTCGTCGACATAACGTTCCGCTGATAGTCGATGCGGCCGCTGCGTTGCCGCCGAAGTCAAACCTGAAGTACTTCATCGAACAGGGTGCCGATCTGGTGACATTCAGCGGAGGAAAAGCGATCGGGGGCCCACAGGCATCGGGAATCCTGGTTGGCCGCAAGGATCTTATCGAGTCCGTTGCCCTTCAGCATCAGGATATGGATGTGTATCCGGAAACCTGGACCTGGAGAAGCGACTACATTGATACGAACAAGTTGCCCGGCCCGCCGCATCACGGCCTTGGTCGGCCGATGAAGGTAGGCAAAGAGGAAATCGCCGGCCTGGTGGTGGCATTGCGTCGATTCCTCGATGCGGATGACGAAAAAGAACTCCAACGGCAACGGGACGTGTTGCTGACGATTGCCGATCATCTTACCGACTGCCCGGCTCGCGTGGAGATGGAAGAACCAGCCCTGCCTGGACCTGGCTACCCTGTCTTGAAAATCTATCTGGAGACCTCAGGGGATACGCGGAAAGCCGCCGCTGATCTGGTCAATGGATTGATGGATAACGGTCGCCCGGTGGCCGTTTCTCAGGGACCGATGTGGGACGGTGCCGTGGCGGTCCTGCCGACCGCGCTCAAGACCAGCGACGCCGCAGTTGCCGGGCGACGCATTGCCGAAGAACTCGATCGATTGCGTTAGTCCCGCTCTCAGCCGATTGTGCCCCGGCGCGCTCCGTGTTATACGGAGACAAGTCGCATTCGTACAACTGGAAACGCGCCGGGAAGGTTAATCATATGAAGATCACGTCGGTCAAGGGATATCCGGTCAAAGTCGGCCATCGGGACATATTCATCGTCAAGATCGATACGGACGAAGGGATCTACGGGGTCGGCGAGGGCGGAATGTCTGGTCGTGAGCTGGCCCAGCTCGGCGCAATCCAGCACTACGAGCGCCTGCTCACAGGTGAAGATCCTCACCGTATCGAGCATCACTGGCAGCGTCTCTACCGGAGCCAGTACTTCGAGGGCGGTAAGATCTTTGGAGCTGCGCTTTCGGCGATCGATATCGCCCTCTGGGATATTCTGGGCAAATCGCTCGGGGTACCCGTGTATCAGCTGCTCGGCGGAGCCTGCCGCGACAAGATCCCCGCATTTGCCACTCCGGGTGGACTGACCGGACCGAAGGTCGTCGAACAGGCGCTGCAGGCTGTTGATGAAGGCTGGCGCTACCTCCGATTCGGTGCCGGGATGGAGGGTGACGACTGGCCGGGCGGCGACGGATCGATCTACGAACCGATGGAGTCGCTGGAACTTGCTGCCCACTGGATCCGGGAAGTTCGAAACGCGGTCGGGCCACGAATCGGGCTTTCGATTGATTTCCACCACCGGCTGAATGTCGCCGAAGCTGCGCTCTTCTGCCAGAAGATCGAAGACGTTCATCTCATGTTCCTCGAGGAGCCAATCAGGGCGCAGAATCCTCGGGCATATCAGCAACTTCGCTCGATGACGCCGATTCCGTTCGCCATCGGCGAGGAGTTCTCCAACAAGTGGGAGTTCCAGCCGTACATTGATGATGGAATCCTGAACTTCGCCCGGATCGACGTGTCAAACGTTGGCGGACTGACCGAAGCGAAGAAAGTCGCCGGCTGGTGCGAGACGCACTACATCGATGTGATGCCACACAACCCGCTGGGACCCGTCTGCACCGCCGCGACGATCCACCTGGCAGCCTCGATCAACAACTTCGCCCAACAGGAGTACCAGCATCGAAATGCCGCTGCCTATCCGCGGGACCTCTTCCCGAGTTTCCCGGAACTCGATGGCGACGCCTTTCCGCTCCCGACCGAGCCCGGCCTGGGCGTGACGTTTGACGAATCAAAGGTGGATGACCATCCGTTCGAGTTCTGGAACCCACCGATGTGGCAGCGGCGAGACGGAACCCACACGAACTGGTAGGAATGAGTAACAAGTGAGGCCCCCGGACCGTTCGGTCCGGGGGCTGTTCGTGGGCGCGTTGATTTCCTAAGGTCGAATGACCGTTCCGTCAAGTCGACGCACCTGTGGCCAGGCACCGTTGAGTTCGTGGTCCGGGAACGGGAACTTCGTGGCGAGATCCTCGTCAATGTCCACGCCCAGACCCGGCTTTTCGTTGCACCACATCATGCCTTCGGAGATCTCCGGGGTTCCCGGGAAGACCTCACGGGTGTTGTCTCCAAAGACGTGCCCTTCCTGGATCCCGAAGTTGTAGCAGTTCAAATCCAGGTGAAGGTTGGCTGCGTGACCGACTGGGGACACGTCTCCCGGGCCGTGCCAGGCCGTGCGAACGCCAAAGAATTCGCAGAAGGCCGCCATCTTCCGGGCCATGCTCAGCCCGGCGATGTCCGAAATGTGAACCCGGATGAAGTCGATCAACCGGTCCCGGATGAGTGGAACGTACTCCGCCTGATTGACGAACAGTTCTCCCATTGCGATCGGCGTTGCCGTTTGCTGCCGCATAAGCGGGAAGTAGTCGATGTCCTCTGGAGAAAACGGGTCTTCAAGGAAGAACAGCTTGTATTGCTCGAGTTCTTTGGCCAGGTTGATCGCCTGAATCGGTGGGACGCGTTCGTGGATATCGTGCAGGAGTTCTACTTCCCAGCCGACTGTATTGCGCAAATGGTCAAACAATTTCGGAACAGTCTGGACGTATGCGGTCGGCTCCCACGGCTGTTGCCGAACGTCGAGCGTTCCGGCTGACTTTCCGGCCCGTGCCGGAGCCTTGGCGCCATAGGTGGACATACCAGGCACGGCCATCTGTGCCCGAACGTAGCGATAGCCCTGCTCCATATAGGAACGGACGCTTTCTTCGACTTCTTTCACATCACTGCCGGACGCATGGGCATACAGCCAGGCTCCTTTCCGGACCTTGCCACCAAGGAGTTGATAGACCGGCATTCCGGCGCGCTTGCCTTTGATGTCCCAGAGCGCCATATCGACACCGGAAAGCGCGTTGTTGAGCACCGGCCCGCTGCGCCAGTAGGAACTCACGAACGACGTCTGATAGATGTCCTCGATGTCGTCCGGATCGCGCCCGATAAGAAACGGCTTGAGATATTCCTCTACCGCAGTAACCACGGTCAGTGGGCGCTGAGTGAAGGTTGCGCAGCCGAGCCCGTAGATCTCGGGTTCATTCGTCTCGATCTTGACGACGACCAGCCGAATACCGTCAGGCGCCGTACAAATGGCTTTTACGTTTGTGATTCTCAACGGCGGGAGCGCCGGACACGGATCCCATACCGGCGGAACGAATGGTTCTGGTGTGTTTCCTGCTGTCGCATCTGCCATTGCGGTGTCCCTTCAGAAGGACGGGCCGCCCGTTGGGTGTGCGGCCCGCCCCTTCATTCCTGTACTAGCCCTTTAATCGGCTGACGTTACTCTCCAAAGAAGGAGCAGCCCGGCTTGAGATGTGCTCGCGCGACGTCTTCGTTGAGTTCGAGGCCATGCCCTGGTTTGTCTTCCAGGTGAATGAACCCGTCCTTGATGACCGGATCGCCGGTGACCAGATCAGACCACCAGGGGACATCGAAGGCGTGATACTCCATCACAAGGAAGTTCTGCATGGCTGCGCAAACATGTGCCGATGCCACCGTCCCGACCGGGCTGGCGACGTTGTGCGGGGCGACGGGGATGTAGTACATGTCTGCGTGATCAGCGACCTTCTTGGCCTCCATCAGCCCGCCCATCTTCGGGATGTCAGGTGCAATAATGTCGGCTGCCTGTTTCTCAATCAGGTCACGGAAGCCGTGCTTGCGATAGAGGTTTTCGCCGGTACAGATTGGTGTTGTCGTCGCGTGCGTGACCTTTGCCTGCGCGTCGATGTTCTCCGGCGGAATCGGGTCTTCCAGCCAAAGCAAGTCATACTTTTCGAGACCCTTTGCGAGCTGGATGACGTCGTTGGTGGCGAATTTCCAGTGACAGTCCATCGCCAGCATCATCTCGGGACCGACCGCCTCGCGGACTGCCGCAACGACGTTAATCATGTATTCACGCTCGATCGTGCCAATGGTTCGGTTGTATGGCTCATACCAGTGGCGGCGCGGATCCGGGTCGTCGGAGATATCGCGCGTATAGGGGTTATGCGCGTCGAGGTCGAACTTGATCGCCGAGAACCCTTCAGACGCGACGGCCTTCGCCCGCTCGGCGCACGATTCGGGGGTTGGTTCATCGCCATGATGGCAGTCCGCGTAAATGCGTATCTTGTCGCGGAATCGGCCGCCAAACAGATTGTAGATCGGCGTGTTAAGTTTGCGGGCAACGAGGTCCCAGAGCGCCAGTTCAACGCCACTAATCGCAGTCACTGTTGCCCCGGCAAGTGAACCGGCGCCGGACATCC
>SLMJ01000163.1 GCA_007133615.1 Thermomicrobiaceae bacterium
CGTCCGCATCGTGATCACTACTACTAGCCGGTCTCCCGATTCCCAATCTGTATCAAACGTCGCAGATTCAGTGAAGACGCCGGGATCAGGTGTTGCGTTTTCGTCGTCATAGACAGCCTGTTCATCCTGGACGCTCCCGTTTGAATCAACACGTTGCAGCCTGATGTTGAATCGGGAGTGAGACCCTGCAGAGTCGATATTCAGAGAAACAGTGAAGTTGTCAGCGGTGATGTTATCGTCGACAGTTTTCTGGAACGTCAGCACCTGCTCGAAGTAATCACTTCCCTGAGACCGAACAAGAACGTCTGATGGGCTTTCGACTACTGAGGACAGGTCAAAAGCGTCTCCGCCCGATGTGCCATCTTGAGTCGATGTGTCTCGCAGGTAGAGTCGACTGGCGTCCGGTTCCGGCTCAGCATCCGTTGTTGCATTGTCGTCGACCGACCACACCGGATCCCGGTCGCCTTTCACCGCACCGACGCGGTAGTCGTATACCGTTTCGGGCTCGAGCCCATCGTGCGTGTAGCCGTCAACATCGTAGACCCACGATGACTCGAGTGTCTGCCATTCCTGATCATCCACGTCGTAAACCTGAATGACGTAGTGGTCAGCCTGATCGACGTCGTTCCATGTCAGCGTGATCGAGTTGGGACCGTCTGCGCTCGCGTCGAGAACGGGGGCGGCGAGGTCAGTATCTGCGGTTGCTACATTCGACCACCCTGATTCGCCACCAACGTTGGAGGCCCGGATGCGATAGTCATAGGAGGTATTGGTCGACAAACCGGAATCGTTGTAGGACGCACCGGTAAGGTTGCTTTCGATTGTGGCCCACTCGCTAGCGTCTTCGGATGTGAGCTTGCGTTGCAGCTCGTATTCATCGGCTCCGTATGGTTCATCCCATTCGAGGTCGATCGAGGTATCTTCGGCGGGTGATGCTGTCAGATTCTCTGGCGTTTCTGGCGGAGAGATACCCGTGGTTGCACTCACTGGTTGAGAGAACCCTGACTGGCCAGTCGCGTTTTCGGCTGCGATGCGATACCAATACATGGTCTCCGGAGTCAGACCAGCGTGTTCGTGCACTTCGACTTCGCCAACCTGGATCTCACTTGCAGTGCTCCAGTCACTCGGCTCGGTCTCGGCCTGAATCCACTGAATCACGTATCCGGAGACTTCCGAATCGGCTGGCTCATCCCACGTCAGATCGATCTGATCATGGCTCACCGCATCGGCGGTAAGGTCGGTCGGGGTTTCCGGTTCCGGGAACTCGATGAAGCGAATGTCCCCGGATTGCGTTGTATCGTCCGCGACCGGAACTTCAACATGGATGGTCGCAGTCGTCGGCAGATCGTCCTCGTCACTCAGGTAGAAAATGGCCTGCGCTATTCCATTTTCATCAGTCAGCACGTCCTCGAAAGGATTGCTGCCGTCCTGATGCGCGTTGTGCGGATTGTCCGGATCTCCGCTGAACGTTCCGAGGTCACTGTTTCCGGTAAGGTGTTCGAAGTTGACGATCTGGTCTTCAAGTGCATCGTTGTTGCCGTCCAGAACTTCGACTTCGAGCAGTGCGTGTCGCCCGATGACGTCCGGGCTATCGGTCAGCGCTCCTGCGGATGTCCAGTCATCGCTATCTTCGAGCACGGTGGTGGTGAAGTTGATCCCCTCTGTCTCGGGCGCCTCACCCCAGACGAAGGTGTATGAGTCGGTTGCGACGACCTGTGATGAATCTGCTTCATCGTAGACGGTGGCATGAATGACCACTTCGTAACCATCTTCTGGAGCGCGGCCAACGTGGGTGACGTAGGCTGTTCCATCACCATGGTCGCTGCCGCTTACGTTTGTCTTCTGCTGCTCCTGATTGCCGCTCCCGACAACTGAACCCTCGTCATAGTTGCGCAGGGTGTATACAGGCTGACCGCTATCGCCTTTCCAGCTCTCGTCGTCTATACGGAACTCAACCGTGACATCATTCACTGGATCGCCGCCGGCATCGAGGACATTCGCGCTAACGAAGCAGTATCCGTTTAGGCCGCTGAAGTACACCTCGTCGCACTCTCCGAACTCGAACGCAGCCGGTACCCCTGGCTCCCACCAGTCGATCGATCCAGTGACCGGGGCGCTTGATGTATCGAGCTCATCGATCGTCACGGTGATCGTCTCGGTCAGGCTTGTCTGGTCATCGTAGGCGTAATGATTGATGCTCGCTGTTCCGTCTGGACCGGTAACGACCTCATTGTTACTGATCGTCTTCGCGTCTGAACTGAAGGTCACAGTAACGTCTTCGATGCCGTTTCCATGCTCGTCTTCGACTGTGGCAGTTACATCAACCGTTTCGTCTGTGCTCTGGCTCTCCGGATCGATGTCGAGTGTCAGGCTCGAGGGATCTCCGGCAATCCAGATCTTATTCAGTGTATTCGAATCAAGTGACCCTGATTGTGCGGTGATGTCGTCCTCATCGGGCGAGGTCGGCCCGGTGTATTGGAATACGGCAACTCCGTCAGTAGTAGCCTCAGAGCCCTCGCTGCTGTCGTTGACGAAGAATTCGACAGCCAGGTCCCAGTCCTCGATGACGTTCCCGTATTGGTCGACGACGGTGGCGGTCACCGAATGCTGGCTGCCGACAACGTTTTCGGGGTCCTCATTCGTATGGCTTAGCTGAATCTCGTGCGCATTGTCGGCGATCCAGGTTTTGGTGAGTGTCTCGGCTTCGCTCAGGGTGCCTGACGAAGCCGTGATGTCATCCTGACCAGGCGAGGTCGGACCGGTGTATTGGAATGCGGCAACTCCGTCAGTGGTAGCCTCAGAGCCCTCGCTGCTGTCGTTGACGAAGAATTCGACAGCCTGGTCCCAGTCCTCGATGACGTTCCCGTGCTGGTCGACGACGGTGGCGGTCACCGAGTGCTGAGTGCCGACGACGTTTTCCGGATCGTCGTACGTGTGGGCCAGTTCAATTGTATGCGGATCTCCCGCTTCCCACACCTTGGTCAGCGACCCCGGTTCGAGTTCCAGTTCGGTACCGACGACGCTGATCTCATGATTCCCGGCTGTGTACCACGTGTAGTCGAAGGTTGCGATTCCGTCTTCAACCGGTCGGTTGTAGTCTTCGGAACTGCTGTTCTCGTTCGGGACGACGACACCGCCGTTCTGAGCGGTTACCTCGAACTCCAGCGAACCGTCGTAGTCCTCCACTACGTTGCCGTACTCGTCCTTGACTGTGGCGGTGACGGTGTGCTGATCGCCGACCGTGTTGGTGGCGATGCCGTTTTCGACGTTGTCGTCCTGATGCTCCAGAACGATCTGGTATGCATCGCCGGCAATCCAGTGCTTGGTGAGTTCGTTGCCGGCACTTGTGGTATCGACCGAGGCGGTAATCGTGTCGGTTCCAGCAGCGCCATTACTCTGGTAGGTGAAGCTGGCGATGCCGGTTTCCTGCGATACTGAGCGGTCTCCGGCATCGTTGTTTTCACCAGCTACGGTGAAGGTCACGTCCGTATCAATCGGATTGCCGTACTCATCGATTACCAGCGCATAGACTGTATGGCTGGTACCGGCGGCATTGGTGTCCTCGGTCTGGATCGGATTCGAGCTCAAATCCTCCGTGGTGTGCGCCAGCAGGAACTGGTCGGGATCCAGTGGCCCCGCTTCCCAGGTGATTGTTTCCTCGCTGGACGTGGCGCTACCGGCGGTCGCCGTGACCTTTTCGTCTCCGGCTCCGGTCTGGGAGTGGTCCGTAACCTCAGCGGGTTCGCCGCTTGCGCCGGTCTGGACGTCTTCGGCAACTGGATCGCCGGAACGATCGGTGTCGAACGTTACTGGAACGTTCGGAATCGCATTATTGTGCTGATCCCGGACGGTTGCGCTGAGCGTCACGTCTTGCCCGACGGTTTGCGTTGCAGGGTTGGCGTTTAGCTCAATGTTGTAGACCGCTCCCGGCGCCCAGGTGACCGTCTGATCAACCGGTTCGGCTCCGGACGCGTCCACTTCGATCGTCTCGTCACCGGCATTGGTGCTTGAGTGGCTGTCGATGATGATCTGGCCGTCTTCATCGGTGCAGTGATGCGTACTGTTCGTAGTTTCGTCATTCGGGCATTCGCCATCACCCTCGATCGTCCCGTGCTGGTCGCTGGAAATATCGACCGGGTGATTCTCGATTGGCTGGCCGAACTGGTCCAGGACTGTGACGGTGATGGTCACATCCTCATCGACGGTCGGGTCGTCCGGTTCGATCTCGACGAGGACGTAGATCGGGAGCTGATCGTACTCGGCGTCTTCCAGCGGGGTCCAGTTCTTGGTGGTTGCGTTGCTGAACTGGCCCCAGGTCGCCTGGATGTCGTCTTCACCAGCGCCGATCGTCTCGTCGATCGAATAGGTGAACGTCGCGACCTCGGATGCGATCGGTTGATTATCGTTCTGATACAGCGGGTTTGCTGCGCTTCCGTCACGCTCGACGAGCACACCGATCTCGCCGGATTCGACAATGTCTCCGTCCTCGGTTACCGATACATTGACCGTGTGTTCGTTTGGCCAGTTTTCATCGATGTAGCGGTTCCAGTAGTGGGACATATCACCTTCGGCGGGCGGATCGGACACCCCGAAATCGTTCCAGCCATCACCGTAGTGCTCCAGGGCCAGACTGTTGATCGCGTCGACCTGATCGGTGGTGAAGAAGATGTTGTCCGGATTGTGGTCGAAATCGATGCCGTAGTCGACCCACGTCTTGGTTACGGTTGCGGGGGACACTTCTCCCCTGGCGCGTTCATCGGACACCGTTGCTTCGATCGTGTCGGTGCCAGAGACCGCGCCTCCGGTGTAGCTGAAGGAGATCGTTCCGTCTCCGCCGGTGGTGCCGGTATTTCCGGTGTCCCCGTTGATTTCGCCCTCAGCGCCCGGGTTGGCATCTCCCGAGACATCGAATGTGACCTCGACGCCTTCGGTCGGGCCGTTTCCGTCGACGCCCACGGTGGCTGTTACCGTGTGATCGGTTTCGATCGGGTTCGTGTCGCTCTCGCCCTGCGCATGGTCAAGATCGATTGCCCACTCGAACCATTCGACGGTTGTGTCGTCAGAAATCGGAGTCGCGTTGTCTTCACTCGCCATCACGGTTGCTGAGATTGTGTCGGTTCCGACGTTCTGACCGGAATAGTCGACCGCCACCTGGCCGTCCGGTCCGGTCGAGTGAGTCGAATCATCGAAATCTGCGGCGCCGTCGTTGTCTCCCGTGACATCGAAGGAGAGCAGTGCGTTCTCCAGCGGGCGCCAGGTTTCGTCGTCAAGATCCTGATATTCGACGGTGGCCCGGATGTCGTGATCGGTTCCGATGTGCGAGTCGGCTCCATCCGGTGATTCAACACTGGTGCGAAGATTGAGCCAGATGACTGCAACGAATTCGACGATCTCCTGCTCGTTGTCGTTGACGACCTGACCGAAGACCGTGTCTTCACCCGAATCAGTACCGGTATAGGAAAAGGTAACCATGCCGTCTTCGTTGGATTCGGCACGGTTGGGTTCGTCAGTCGACAGCTCGACATTACCGGTGATGTGATCGTTTGGACCGTCGATCCAGAAGTCAACCTCAACGCCGGGGATCTCGTTCTCGAATTCATCGCGCACAACCCCGACTATTGTGTGGGAATCCAGGTGGATCAGATTCTCGGGAACTGGTGGATTACTCTCTATGCCGAGATGGGACAGGATCAGCTCGAACGGCGGCCCGGGTTCGATCGTGACGTCCAGCGGGTCGGATTCCGCTTGATCGTTCCAGCTTGCGGTGATTGTGTCGGTCCCTGACTTAGTCCCGGTGTAGGTGAATGTCGCGACGCCATTTTCGGTCGTGGCGGTGCCGCTCTCGGCGCTGTTCGGACCGTCGATGTCGAAGGTGATCTCGGTGCCATCTTCAACCGGGTTGCCGTCTTCGTCGGTAACGGTCGCTACAACGGTATGGGGATCGCCGGCGGTTGTCGTGTCCCCATTATCGTGTGCCAGTTCGATCTCATACGGATCGCCGGGCTCGACCGGCTCAGGCGGATCGACATCATCGTCCTGATCATCCGGAATCTCGGCCCGGGTGCTGACCCAGGTGCTGCTGAGCACCTTCGGCGTTGAAACGCCGTCGACGGTGACAGTGATATTGTCCTGTCCGAGTTCCTGACCGGTGTAGGTAAGGTAAACCTGTCCGTCTCCATCATCTCCGCTGGTGCCGGTCATCTCGATTCCGAGATGTTCCTGGTTTTCGCCGCTGGTGAAGGTGACTTCGCCGTGTACCTGCACGCCATCCTGCGGCTCCCCGTGCTCGTCATAAACGGTGACGAGAATCACGCGCTGGTCTTCCATGACGTGTGTTCGGGCCTGCGGGACTGCAGTGAAGCTGGCGCCGACTGCCTCGCGATCGATCTCGCTGTAGCGCCAGTGATAGTAGTGCTGGCCAATATTGCCGGATTCTGTCTGCCAGCCCTCATCGTTTTCCGGCGTGAAGGTGAGACATCGGCGCTCAAAGCACTGAATGAGGACGTCCTGCTTGACATCATTCACTTTGACCTGTGCCCAGTACGCGGGTGTGAGCGGAAACCCGACGGCGTAGAACGGATCTTCGAATACTGGACCGGGGCCGAGCTCTCCGTCTTCGTAGACTGTGCCCTGGCTGGTCATCAGTTCCCAGAAGACGGATGCGACGTACTGATCAGTCTGCTCGACATAATAGTGGTCAGTTGCGCCGTACTGATCGAGTTCGGGGTAGACGGTGACGTTGCCGTCCCGGTCGATGGCTTCGGTAATGGTGTTGCCTTCAGAGCGGGGAGGTGCGTCGATGAACATACCCATGGTGGCGTAGGTGGGAGCGGTGGTTCCGTCGGGATCACCGGCCGCGGGTCGCTGAGATGGTTCGTGGGATTCGAATGACGCGTCTCCGACCTGGAGTTCGCCAGTCATCAGCTCGCGGGCGAGAAGCCCCTGCGTGATGTACCAGGGTGACTGCCGGTCGGATTCGAGCCACGGCATTTCCATGCGGGATTTATCGAAGTACTGAACATCCCGGTAGCCGTCAGGCGCTTCGGCGTACTCCTCCTGCATCAGCTCTGTATTTGCGCCAGGCCCCCAGAGCCAGGTGCGTTCGGTTTCAGCTTGCTGTACGGGATAGTCAGTGCGATTCCAGACCTGCTGGAACGCGTCGGTAGCAATACTATGGTTTTCGTCGTGATTCGCGAACGCGATCACTGTAGCTGTAATGACAGTCACGGCAACCACCAGTGCCAGGTGCACGCGTACCCGGGTACCCATATATCTCTCCACTCCCTGTTCGCATAAATCAGCGTGCTGGTTCATCCCCCGATGACTGATGTCGCACTCTCCCAAATGCGGCTCAGCACGTGATCATTGGTTGGCGTTGGTCAATCAGTACGATCCAGTGATCTGCGATATACTCCATTCTTGCTGACCACGAAGCACGAAAAAACCGGCACAGAAATACCTTCTGGCCGGTTGCGCCACTTGCTCAGCACGGGCGAGGCGCCCATTGTTACAGTCCGTGCATCTCAGCTTCCATTTGTCGCTTTTTCAGAACGAAGCTCGATTGCATGTGAGCAAACATGTGTTGTTATCGGAATGATGGTACTGGTTTCATCTGCGGCCGTCAAGTCGCTTGTACCGATTGCCTTTGCTGGATGATTGACCGCACTAACGGGCAATCACTCGTGAAGTACAGTGAAAACAGGCGTGGAGTTAAGGGTGCCACAAGTATGGCCCTCAGGTCTGTTGCAATCGCAGCCAGATGGGGCTGGAACTGTGCAACAGGACCAGACAGTTGGACTTGACGCGAAGCATGTATCATCGGCATTAGCCTGACTGTGACCTTGAGGCAAGGCAGTCGAGTAACCGCACCAGTTCCGGATCCTGAATATCTCGCTTGGTTCCCTTCCGAAACGACTCGATAATCAACTCGGGTTGTATTTGCTGGTACTCGAGCGCCTGCAACCAGGTCTCGAGCTTGTCGAGCTGGCGGACAAACTGTGCCTCGGCCGTTGCGCCAGATTCGTATTCTTCCCACGCTTCGACCAGCATCGTGGCAATCTCCTCCGGAAGATCTTTGGTCATCGCCCGTAATGCTTCACGCTCCGCCTGCGTTTTGGATTGCTCGGCTGTCTGGCTGTACTCGGGCAGACTGTGGAAAAGGTTGCTGCGGTCAGCATCATCTCTGGAGAGCTGGTCGTCGAATGGGGTAACGTCCCCGGTTACGGCCTCAGGCAGATCGTGTACAAGCGCCAGAAGGACGGCGCGCGAGGCGTCAACGCCCGGATCGCTTCCGGCGATGGTGGCCGCCATGAGTGCAAGCCGCCAGGAGTGATCAGCAACAGATTCGGGCTGGTCGACACCACGGTCGATCCAGCCCTGCCGCTTCAGCGTCTTCAGACGGCCGGCCAGGCGGAACAGACCTGCCAGCGCGTCGAGATCAGCGTCGGATCGAGGCATCAGTCAGTCCCAACGGGAATCAGTCTAATCCCGCGCGACGACCGGATTCGACAGCACGCCGACGCCACCGACTTCGACCTCAATTGTGTCGCCTGGCTTGAGCGCGCCGACACCTTCCGGAGTACCGGTCATGATGACGTCGCCCGGTTCCAGCGTCATGACGTTGGTAACGAACTCGAGCAGGAACGGGATACCGAAGATCAGGTCGTTGGTGTTGTTGTCCTGGCGGGTTTCCCCGTTCAGCCGGGAGATGACAGCGGCGTTCTGGGCGTCCATATCGGTTTCGATCACCGGTCCGAGTGGGCAGAAGGTGTCGAACCCTTTGGCGCGAACCCACTGGCCGTCCTTCGCCTGGAACGTGCGATGGCTGACATCGTTGCCGCAGGTATATCCGAGTACGTATTGCTCCCAGTCGGACTGCTTGATCCGTTTGGCCTGCTTGCCCATCACGATGCAGAGCTCGGCTTCGTAATGAATGTTGTCGTCGTCGGGAAGCTCGATGTTCTCGCCATGCGCGATGAGCGAC
>SLMJ01000236.1 GCA_007133615.1 Thermomicrobiaceae bacterium
ACGGTCGAGCCCAGGCCGTGCGCGACTGCCGGGTTCAGCGTGTACTTGGCCAGATACTGCAGAATCCGGGCGTTGTCATCGCCCTCACCGGTTTCCGGGTTGAACCCACCACCTCGCACCTCTTTCATCCGGTGAGCAAGCTGCCAGGTTCGACTGACGACTTCGCCGATGCGCCCCATCCCCTGTGAGTCAGAGGACATGATGGCGATCGCTCCCAGATCGTGCAGCACATCTTCCGCAGCAATGGTGCTTTCCCGGATGCGGTCCCTGGTTGCCTGAACATCCGTCTCGAAGTGGTGATGGAGCCGATGAACGGTGAACGCCATCTCGAACTGTTCAGCGAAGCTGTTGACGCCGTAGGGAAGCGACGGGTTGGTCGACGACCCGATGACGTTGTCCGCCCGGACGATCTCCAGCATGTTCGGCGCGTGACCGCCACCGGAGCCTTCCACGTGGTAAGCGTGGATGGAGCGGTTCCCGATTGCTTGCAACGTCTCTTCGAGCGACCCGGACTCGTTCAACCCGTCGGTGTGGATAGCCACCTGAACGCCGGTCTGATCGGCAATCTCCAGGGCGCGGTCGATAACTGCCGGAAACGCCCCAACGTCTTCGTGAATCTTCAAACCGGCGGCTCCAGCGTCAACGTGCTCTTCCAGGTGCTCGTGGCTGGATGATGCCCGTCCAAGCAGGGCCAGGTTGATCGGGATTGCCTCGAACGCCTCGAAGATGTGCAGCATGTTGGTCAACGGGTTCACGCCGAGATCCCAGACGCCACCAGAACCCTGAGCGACCAGTGTCGTCAGGCCGCTGGTGAGGGCGGTAGGGATGACGGATGTTGACGACAGGTGGACGTGTGAATCAACCCCTCCCGGGGTCGCGATCAACCCGTCCCCGGTGATCATCGCCGTGCTCGCGCTGAGGATGAGATCCACATTGTCCATAACATCCGGGTTGCCCGCCCGGCCGACGCCGACGACCTGACCGTCCTTGATGCCGATGTTCGTCTTGATTGCGCCGAGAACCGGATCCAGCACCAGGACATTGGTGATGATCATGTCCAGTTTGCTGGGGCCAGGTTGATGGCCGATCAACATACCATCCCGCACCGGACGACCAAAGCCCGTGATCAGCTCGCTGCCGTAGGTTGAGTGATCGGCTTCAACACGCAGAAACAGGTTGGTGTCCGCCAGGCGGACGCGGTCGCCGACTGTCGCCCCGTAGACGGAGTTGTACGCTCGGTGATCCATCTGGTGCGGCATGATGTCACTCCTCCGGTGCGTGCTGGAAGCCGCGTTCGATCGCCCGTTGAAGCACCGCGTCGATATCAACCTCGTCCAGCGGCCCGTCTACCAGACCATTGAAACCCCGGACGATTCGATTGCCGCCGATCGGCACCATTGGAACCTCAACGGTCTGGCCGGGCTCGATTCGCACAGCGCCTCCGGCTGGCACGTCTGGTCGCATGCCATACGCCTTGCGCCGGTCGAACCGCAGGGCCGGATTTGCTTCGAAGACATGGTAGTGCGCGGTGATGTGGACCGGAACGTCGCCGGTATTGGTGACGTTTACCGAGGTCGCTGGTAGACCGGCGTTGATCTCGATGGGATCCTCGCTGGCTGGAATGATCGCGCCGGGCGGGAGCTTCTGTTCGCTCATGATATTGGATTCCTGATTGTGACGAGCTTCGTGCCGTCTGGAAACATCGCATCGATCTGTAGCATCGGGATCATTTCCGGAACCCCGTCCTGAACGTCGTCTCTGGTGAGGACTGACCGGGCGATCTCGACGGCCTCATCCCACGATTTGCCGTCGCGAGCCGCTTCGAACACCTCGTCGGTGATAATAGCGACTGCTTCTGGATGATTGAGTTTCAGGCCGCGTGCTTGCCGTTTTCGGGCGAGCTCGGCCATTGTAAATACGGTGAGGCGATCGAGTTCTTTCTGCGTGAGTTTCATCGCTCCAGCCTGTCTTCCCGCTGTCACTGTACAGGCGGGATTATCGCAAGCTGTGAAGAGCGGGACAACTGCGGGTCAATCAGGCCGGACAATCTGATAGCACCGGCGATGATGGATTTTGTTGTCGCGCAGGAGTTTTCCGACATCGATCGAGCGGATGGCACGAGGGTTTTCCGGAGTGGGGTTGGTGGCCATGTAGATTCGCGCTGGCAAGAGGTCGCCAAGAGATCCGTCGATGATTGCGGCAGTCAGAAGATCGATATCCGCGGTGCCCGGGATATCCTCGATGGTGTGGTCCGGCTCAAAGACGCCAGGCTCACGGTCGAACCAGAGGTACAGTAGCTGCCTATCGGTCATGATTCGGCTGGCCGTTGGCTGCCATCTTCTGAGGAGAGATGTGCAACGCGACACCAGCAAGCAGCGTGTTCAGATCAAACGGTTTACCGATCACGCTGTCGGCTGGCAACTGATCTGCATGCAATCTCAGATTCGCGCCGGCAGACATCGCAATAATGTGGATCGATTCCGTCACGGGATCCCCTTTGAGCCGCCGGATCGCCTCTGCTCCGTCGAGAACCGGGAGCATGAGATCCATGAGGATCAGGTCTGGCCTTTTGGATCGTGCAATGCTTATTGCTTCATTGCCGTCGGTCGCCAGGATCGTTTCGTATTTTTCATCCTGGAGCAGCTCGTCCAGCATATTCAGGATCGCCGGATCATCATCGACGATCAGAACGCGCGCCACCCGGGCCCCCTTTCTCCTGCAGTCCGACGGGCTGCGGAGACGAAAAAACGTGCAGAAACCCGCCAGCCGTCGGGCTGACGGTCCCCATCCCACGCAACACTCAGCAAGTCCTGTGCCCTGCACGTACTCTATCGATTCCGCGGCCTGCGCTGTGCGAGGATTCAGACAGGCGGTTGTCGGCGAAGTCGAGACTGCCTGTATACGATTCTCCGGAATCTCTGCTACGATGAGTCGCGATAAATGCGCCACCAGCGCCAGCAATGCTTCGGGACGAACGCGGGCACCACGCCCGGGATAACAATGACCAGCCACCGCCGGTGGTTATGAGCGCAATGAAAGGAAGCTCTATGAGTGAAGAGCAGGAAATCAATAGTGGTCTTGAGGGAGTGGTGGTCGCCGAGACCAGCCTGAGCATGATCGATGGGCAAAACGGGATTCTTCGATATCGCGGCTATGATATTGACGACCTTGCTCAGACGACGTCGTTTGAAGAGATCATGCACCTCCTCTGGTTCGGCAAGCTGCCGACGCAGTCGCAGCTTGATGAGCTCAAGTCCAGGCTCAGCTCACACCGCCAGCTCTCGCCGGTGGTCAAGAAGGTTATCGCCGATCTGCCGTCGACCGGCGCCCCGATTGACGCGATGCGCGCGGCAGTGACCGCCATGGCGATGGAAGACCCGGACGAACGATCTCTGGAGATGGACGACATCCAGGAGCGGGCGATCCGGATGGCCGCGGCGTTTCCGACAATGCTCGCTGCTTATCTGCGAACCCGCGAGGGCAAGGAAATCATCGATCCGGACCCGAACCTGGGCGAGGCCGGCAACTTCCTCTACATGATGAACGGCGAGAAGCCGACAGATCTGGAAGCCAACGCCTTCAATTGCTACCTGATCCTTGTTGCCGAGCACAGCATGAACGCCTCGACATTCTCCGGTCGGGTGACGTTCTCAACCATCACGGACCTCTATTCGGCGATTGCCGCAGCACTCGGCTGCCTGAAGGGTGATGCCCACGGCGGAGCGAACGCCCGCGCGATGGAGATGCTGCTCGATATCGGCACAGAAGACAACGTCGAGCCCTACGTTGAAGAGTCGCTGAAGATCAAGCGACGCTTGATGGGCATTGGACACCGCGTTTACCGCGCCCGGGATCCGCGGGCCAAGCACCTGATGGGCTTCTCGGAGTCTGTTGCTGATCTCAAGGGCGACCGCACCTGGCACAACGTTGCGGTCCGTCTGGAGCAGATGACCAACGAGCATGAGTTCTTCACGGAGCGCCGGCTGTATCCGAACGTTGAGTTCTACTCAGCTCCGCTGCTCTACTCGCTTGGTATCCCGATCGACGCGATGCCGGCTGCCTTCGCGGTAAGCCGCGTCGTTGGCTGGACGGCGAACCTGATGGAGCAGTTGCCGAATATGCGCCTGATTCGCCCGCAGGCCCGGTATACCGGACCGGAGACGGCGGAATTCAAGCCGATTGACCAGCGCAGCTAGCCATTTACGACAGGCGGCTGGTCCGGACACTATGCTATACTCTGCGAGTGGCGCCTGCGGGTGCCACTCACGTTTGTTAATGCACGAAATTCGCCGGTATGACGAGCGTTAATGACCGGAACGTGCCAGCCCGGATACGTGATCACCGAGCATTCTGATCAGGAACCGGGATAACCAGAAGAGAGGGGGTGAGCCGGAACATGCGAGTCGAACAGCGCGATAACGAGAGTTTTGACGCGCTTCTGCGTCGCTTCACCAAGGAAGTCCAGAAGTCGGGCAAGCTGCGCGATTACCGCAGCAAGCGCCGATTTGTGAGCAAGAGCGAACAGCGCCGTGCCAAGATCCGCAAAGCTGAGCACAAGCGCCGTCGCAAGGCCGCCCAGCAGGGAGTAGCCTAGGGCACTCCCGGGTTATCCCGGCCAGGCAACGCACGAAGCGTCGATACCAGGGCGGGTGAGCACAATCACCTGCCCGCACGTCCCCGAAACGACAGAGAGTTGAGTCCACACCATGCGCGGAATGTCCGGCCTGTCCTGGCTGTTACCGATTTGCTCGATCGGATTTTTCGCTTTTGTCGGAACCGCCGTGTACGGTGCCATCTGGCAAGACTGGTCCGCCTGGTTGCTGATGGCTGTCGCCCTGCCGGGTATCCCGTTTGTCTGGCTGGGTCTGATGCTTGCACTGATGGATGTCACCAGACGCCCGGCCGAACACCTGGGCGAGGACGTTCGAATGGTCTGGACCGCAGCGATCTGTATCCTCAACGTTTTTGTATTCCCGGTGTACTGGGCAGCAGTCGTCCGTAAGAACCCGCCCATCACCGAGCCGGTCGTGAAGTCAGGATCCGAGACCTCCACAGAGTCACGGGACGCGAGCCAGGCTTCTTCGTCCTGATCGTTCTCCAGTGAGATTACGGAAAAAGCGTAACGCATTTCGATGCTGTTACTTGTGATTTTCAGACGCCGCGGGAAATCAAACCACTTTCGGCGGTTCCCGGCGGGACACACGTGCCGAGAATCCTTCGTTGCGATTCTCGCTTTCAACAGGGACAACACCAATGCTTCATTCAATCTCGCCCTCAGCTTCGCCTCGCATCGATTTCGTTGGTCGCGACCTCTACACTGCCGATAACCAGTGGATCGGGGTCGTCCGGGACATGCGCACGCACCCGCGTGATGGGTCGGTGGTGCTGATCATCCACAGTGGGCAACAGGAAGCGACTCCTGTCTGCGTTCGCTATGACGAGATCGGGGTTGTCACTCCTAATCGCATAATGCTCGATGTGCTGTCCAGCACGTTCGAACGGGACCGTGACTCTCGTTACTTCTGCCCACCGGAGTTTCTGGACGCCTGACCGCACGAACAGGTGCCCCACTGGTCAGCCGGTCGGAATCCGAACAGGTTTGCCGGCATGGGCTTGCCGGTCGTGGAACACGATTGCTCTGTCCCGTAGACTGCGGCACTGGAGCTGGACGACGTGACGTGCGATCCAGCAACCGGCAGCGGACACAGGGACAGGTGGATCGGTGAGTGCCACGACCGCGCTTTACGTTCGTGACGTTAGCAAATCGTACGGCCAGTTGAACGCGGTTGATGGGGTGACGCTGCAAGCCAGCGCTGGCGAGATTGTCGGACTCCTGGGGCCGAACGGTGCCGGCAAGAGCACGCTCATCAAGTGCATCGCGGGTCTGCTGCGTGTGTCTACCGGGTCGATCGAGGTGGAGGGATTCAACGTCCGAACCCCCCAAGCACGTCTGCGCACCGGTTACATTCCAGAGGTTCCCGCACTCTATGATCTGCTTACGCCGTGGGAGCACCTGCAGTTCATCGCCCTTGCGTATGAACTTACCGACTGGCAGCAGCGAGCCGAGCAGTTGCTGGAACAATTTGGCCTGAGCGATAAGCGCGATTCCTTTTCCGGAGAGTTGAGCAAGGGCATGCGCCAGAAAGTGCTGATCGCCTGCGCACTTCTGCATCAGCCAACTCTCTACCTGTTTGACGAACCAACCGTGGGTCTCGATCCACAGGCCCAACGGGAACTGACTCGCCAGCTGCTGCAACTTCGGAACGACGGTGCAGCGGTACTGGTAAGCACCCACATCCTTTCCCAGATCGAGCCGATTGCCGATCGTGCCGTGATCATGACCCATGGCCAGACGATCGCAAGTGGCACGCTCGATGAACTCCGGAAAGGGTTCGATCTCCCCGCTGATACCCCACTGGAAGACGTGTTCCTGCAGGTGACGGAGTAATGCTCGCGCGTTCGACCTCTGACCGCGCCGCGGTTCGCTACCTGCAATCCCGGATCATCCGGAACTGGTTCCGGCGTTCTATGCGCTCGCCATTTTTCTGGCTGATCGGCGTCTTTATTCTCTTTCTCCTCATTGGGACGATTGCTTCGGTCATCGATGGCCCGGAGGATTCCGGGCTGATTGGCGAGTCGGAGCAGCGGTACGTCAGCGCGGCAGCGGGTGTGTTTCTGCTTGGTGGGATCCTGGTGGGTCTCTGGCGCGGGACAACGAACACGCCGGGAGCATCACTGGCCGATGTTGTGCTCCTGATGGGATCGCCAGTGTCCGCCAGGTTGCAGTTCGCTCTCCTCATGCTCCGGCCGAGCCTGCTAAACGCGGTGATTATTGGCCTCTGGGCGACCGCTGCCGGCAGTGGGCTGATCCTGGGCTCAGGCGATCAGTGGGCGATTGTGCGGTTACTGTTTACGGTCATGCTGGTCGTGCTGCTCTCCGAGTTCCTGCGAAACGCCGTCTGGGTTGGCACCGAGCAGCTCGTGGCCCGGTCACTCGAACGTGGCCAGCGGGCCCGGATGACGGTCAAGGCCATCACGCTGTTCTCCGGCGGAGCGGTGGGGATTGGGCTCCTGTGGCCGCTCACGCGGGATTTCGACGGGACCTGGCGGGATGCCCTGCTTGTTCTGGGCGAACGTGGTGCGGCACTGGCAGCCTACCCGCCCATGTCGTTGATGGCCAGCGTGTTCACGCCAGGTGGATACAGCCTGGCGAGCGCCCTCGTGCTGATGGCAGGCACACTGGGAGTGGGTGCGCTGGCGATCTTCTGGGCACGAGACTTCACCGAGCCCGTCTCGATGACGGCCGAGCGAAAGACCGATGCCCGTGGACAGATTCTGGAATCCGGGAGCGACGTTCACTGGGCGATTCTTTCCCAGTACGGCATTTCGCCGCAGATGCGAGTGGCTATCTCACCGTTTGGGCGCGGGCCGTGGGCGTTGCTCTGGGGGAGTCTGATCCGATGGATGAGATACCAGATCGCAGCCGCCTGGATAACGCTGTTCATCATGGTCGGCTTCGGGCTGCTCACCGCACTTGGCGTCAGGATGGGGTTTGTCTCGGACTACCTCGCCTGGATGGTCGTACTGATCTTCCCGTTCTTCGGTTCGGTTAACCAGTTCCTGGACGAGTTGCGCCGGCAGTTCCTCTTTCTGATCCCGGGCTCCGCGCATAAGCGACTGTTCGCCGCTGCGGCGACGTCAGTGCTGGATGGGATGATCTCCAGCCTGATCGTCATTGCGGCGTTGCTTGTCTTTGGCGCGATTTCCCCGGGTGAAGCGGGTGGCCTGTTCGTGCTCGCAACAGCTATCTCGTTGCTGGCGCAGGCGTGCCTGGCGCTCGTGCAGATCATCGTGCCATTCTGGACTGGACAGCGTATGAGAGTTTCGCTCACCTTTGGTCTTACTGGACTGGCATTTGTGCCGGCGTTCGTGGTCCTGGCCTTGCTGACCGTCACCGCTGGTCCCGTTATCGGGCTTCTTGTCGCATCGGGCATCACCGGTATTGCAGGATTGGTAATGATGGTCATTGCCGGATGGCTCTTCGACAGGATGGAGTTCGCTGGCTGAGTCGATTGAGGACGAGGATCGATATGGCGTTTCCCGGTCGCATATCAGCACTCGCGCTGTCGCTCGTCGTCACCGCGGCAGGGATCCTGGCGTTCACCGCAAGCGCCGACATCGAGGAATGCTCGACTCCGGATAGGGTCGAGTACGAGATCTGTGGCGACATTCTGGAGCACTGGGAGAGCAACGGCGCCGAGGCCTCGTTTGGCCTGCCATTGACTGATGAGTTGATCGAACGGGACCCGAACACCGGCGAAGAACTCATCGTCCAGTATTTCGAGTATGCCCGGCTCGAGTTTCACCCCGAACTCTCCAACACTGACTACGCGGTGCAGTCCGGCCGGCTTGGTGCCGAGCTTCTGAATGCACGTGGCACTGACCGGCGCGATTGGACCCGGGAGACGGACGGGGAAAGCGTATTTGATGTCACCGGGCACGCAATCGCGCCGGAATTCGAGCAGTTCTGGAACGACAACGGCGTCGACCTGGGCGACGGCGCGGAATCGTCGCGCGAATCCATCGCGCTGAATGGTTACCCGATTAGCCCACCGAAATCGGTCGATGATGACCGGGTCGAACTCGTCCAGTGGTTCGAGCGGACAAGACTTGAGCTGACTGCCGACGGTGAAGTGCGCGCAGCGGCTGTCGGTCGTGAGGCAACCGAAAGCTCAGAACAGCTTTCGGTACGTGCGGAGCGCGAGATTACCAGTCTGCTGCATGATGTACTCAAGGAGCACGACACACCCGGAATCGGCGTCTGGCTCGAGTCGCCGGAGATCGGGGAGTTTGCCTGGACGCCCGGTGAGGCAAATTCGGAAACCGGCGAGGCGTACGCCACGGGAACGCATCACCGGATCGGTAGCAT
>SLMJ01000137.1 GCA_007133615.1 Thermomicrobiaceae bacterium
CTCGACCGTTCCTGGTGGATTGTCCGCCGACGCCGCGTATCCCCAGTGGTCAACGAGATCCACGAGCGCGCTTCGCTCGTTGGCGCTCGTCCCGAGGTACAACGTCAGGTCGATCCGGCCATCGCTCAGGTGCATGTAGTAGCCATCCTGGGCCCGCTCGATCGCAATATCCTGAGGAAACCAGAGATCGTAAATGATCAGCGGCCTGGATTCGGCCCCGGACGCGTCGCGGCCTGACATTTCGGGCGATGCCTCGGGCGATTCCTCCGCCGGGTTCTGCAGGAGTGAATAGTGCGCCAACCCGTAGGTGTAGAGCACCTCGGCCATACGATGCCGCAGGTGCGGGTTGAGCATGCCGCTGAACTCTTCTTCGAGGAGTTTCTCCAGCGCCCGGAGCATCCGGCTGTACTCCTCCATCGGGGTAAGCTCGCGCTTCACGAACGTCTGAGCGCCTTGATACGCAGCCCGGATGTCCTCGTAGATTTCATCGCCCGCCTGAGCATTCAGAAAGGAACGGATGTCATCGAAGAGGTCTCCCTCTTCATCGTTATTGTGCTGGTCTCGTTCGGGATTCTCGGACACCGTGGATCTCCAGTTCGCAGCTCGTACGATCAGTCCCGGGCAGCGACTGTCAGGCCGTACAATACCAGACGTTCGGAACTCGGGCCAGACCACCAGCGCCGGGAGGATACGTGTCAGGAACGAAGACCACACCCATCGATCATCGGCAGGCGCCGTTCTTTGACGGCCTGATCGCCTATCGTGATGCGGAAATCGTGCCCTACTCCACTCCGGGCCACAAACTTGGAGCCGGAGCACCGCAAGAGCTTGTGGATGCGCTCGGCCGTCAGGCACTGGCACTCGATATCCCGAACGGTGGAGGCGTCGACGATACCCACCGGACCTGGAGAATGCAGCGACAGGCCGAGGTATTGGCCGCTGACGCCTGGGGTGCAGACGACGCATCGTTTCTGGTCAATGGAAGCTCCACCGGCAACATCGCCTTCCTTCTGGGCACATGCCGGCCCGGAGACAAGGTATTGATCGCCCGGAATCTGCACACCTCTCTCCTGTCTGGCCTGATCCTCAGCGGCGCCCGACCGGTCTACCTCTATCCCGAGGTCCATGACGGTCTGAACCTGACGCTCGATGTCTCCGTCGATACAGTCCGACGGGCACTCGATGCCCACCCGGATGCCCGGGCAGTTGCCCTGATCAGTCCCTCATATACCGGGGTGGCTGCCGATCTCAGGTCAATCGCCGCGTTATGTCGATCAAGAGGTGTCGATCTCTTCGTCGACGAAGCGTGGGGCCCGCATTTCCCGTTTCATGATCGCTTGCCACCGGGAGCGGTTCAGGCGGGAGCCAGCGTCGCCGTGACCAGCATCCACAAGCTTCTCGCCGGGCTGACGCAATCGTCACTGATGACATTCGGAGCCTGGGGAGCCGGACGAGACGCGATTGCCCCAGCGGTCTCACTTATCGAAACCACCAGTCCATCTGCGCTGATCGCCGCGTCAATCGATACTGCTCGCCGCCAGATGGCGCTGGATGGACACCGCCTGCTGGAACAGACGATCGAACTCGCGCTCGGTGCCCGGGCACGGCTTCAGGAAGTCCCCGGGCTGCACGTCGTCGACGAATCCGTCATCGATTCCCGGCAGGGAGCCGGGTTCGATCCAACCAGAATCATGATCGATGTCCAGAAGACCGGACTGACCGGGTTTCAGGCAGAAGCAATACTCCGGTCCGAGTGCCGTATCGGCGTTGAGATGAGTGATCTCACCGGCGTGATCGTCCACATCACGATCGGCGATTCGCCAGATTCAATCGACCACCTGGTGAGCGGATTCGAGCGGCTTGTCTCCAGCCAGTCCGGGGTAGCAAGCGGAACCGCGGTCGATAATCGACTCCGCTCGAGCGGGTCCGTCATCTTCTCAACATCTCCGGTCCTCACCCCGCGGGAGGCCGCGCTCGGGGAGACCAGCGCGATCCCACTCAGCAGCGCGGTAGGTGAAGTTGCAGCGGAGATCATCACGCCATATCCACCCGGCATTCCGGTTGTCGCTCCGGGGGATCTGATAAGTGCGCAAACCGTCGAGTACTTAGAGGCTGCATCCGAGGTCGGGATGTACATCAGTGGTCCAGCTGACTCGTCTCTAAAGACGGTCCGAATCGTATCTGGAACAACAAATTCGGGCTGAAACCGCATTCATTCAGGTGTTGTACGTTCTGGTATAGCACATGCGTAGGGATCACTATGGTGATTGCGGCGAAGCGGCGCGGTGCTGAGCCCCGTGATCATCTGATATCGATCGATAATTGCCACCCGGGATCACTCCAGATCTCTTCTTCGCCGGACGCCCGGAGGGACGCAACTATGCCGGAAACACAGTCTGAGCAGAAGACAATGCTCGGAGATGCAATCGATACGCTCACAAGTGAAATACGTTCAGGCCCCACGCGATCTCCGTCAGAGACGCTGGAATACGCCTGTTCCAGACTCGCCCTGATCAAACCGATATCGTCTGCCGGAATGTTCAGGCTCGATCAAGGAACAAGCTCGTTCAAGTGGATCTACCGATCACAGCCAGTGGTCCAGATGATGGATGACTCGCTCCGAAATCATCACGACGGCCTCTCCAGCATGTTCAACGGCGGTGATCTGGTACAGGTCGGATCAGACAAGGATTCCTATTTCGTCGGCCTGCCCGCCGGGCAGTTTGACGGTGGCGCGATCGGACTCGGAATCTCCACCTCTCGCGAGCTGAACGACGGCGAGCTCGCCCGCCTGGGATCCTTCGGGTTTCTGATCGGTCTGGCCGCCGAGAACGCTCGTCTCCGGCACCAGATGACGCAGACGACCGAGATTCAATCCACCGCACGGCTGATCGGGTTCATTGCCCACGAACTGCGCACCCCACTGACCGGAATGCGCGGCAACGTCCAGCTTGCACTGATGGCAACCCGCAAGGAGCAGTACGACCGTATTCCCACTCGTCTGGAAGCGGCAATCAGCAGCGTGGACGATATGTCCGGGCTCGTACAGCAGCTACTGGACGTCAGCCGGCTCGAACGTGGCGCCTTTACGCTGACGCTCTCAGAAGCCCGGCTCGAAGATACTGTCGCTCGCGCAGCGACGGCGCTCGAGAACTCCGCGGCCGACCCCACCATCAACCTCCCGAACGACTCCACAACCACCATGGCCGGTGATCACGATGCACTGGAGAAATCGATCACAATCCTGCTTCGAAACATCGGCAACTACGCCGATCGCTCGCAACCGGTGGAGATCGAGACGCTCCACGACGGCCAGTACGTCGGAATCACACTGTCATACACGGGAAATCGCTTCTCGGGCAGTGACCTGCAGGCGCTCACCGAGCCGCTATCGATCGCAAGACCGGGTGGCGATTCGCACGAAAACCTCTCGCTGGAACTCGCCTTCTGTCGCGGGATCATCACCCGCCACGGAGGCAAGCTGAGCCTGCACGCTGACCCGTCCAACCCCGGCAAACAGCTCGTCGAGATCCGTCTGCCGCAGCACGTCGATGCCTGATCAGTCACCGTTGCTCCCGGTCTTTTCCGCA
The DNA here is from genome assembly GCA_007133615.1 of Thermomicrobiaceae bacterium. Lineage (GTDB taxonomy): Bacteria > Chloroflexota > Chloroflexia > Thermomicrobiales > Thermomicrobiaceae > SLMJ01. Next base: position 3,591 of record SLMJ01000137.1, read on the forward strand.
TGAACATGTCGGTCCGTACAGTTGCACCCTGTACGTTCGACCGGTGTAGAATGGTGGATGACTCGTCGCTGAGTCCGGAGTTGCTGACCCGCCGTCACCGCAGTCGCGGAGGCGGACGGGCAGAGGTATCAGGACGATTGTCCAGATGCACTGTCCGTACATCCGGTTTAGAATACCGTTATCAGCACTCCCGTCTTACTCATTACTTTGCACCTGGAGCGACCCAGTGCAGAGGAGGTTTTTTTGACACAGCGGAGTTTGTACGTCGCCTTCGCCCTCATCCTCACGGTTTCGCTTGTCTCCATTTCTGCGCCCACTCCTGCTGACGGGCGCGACCTGGACGTATCCGCGGACTTCGCCCAGCAGCCAATACCGGACATCTGGCAACAGGTTGATGGCGAGGACGTTCGCCGCGACTCCGAGCGCTCCTGGATCTGGGGACCGACGATCCGTTCAGCGACGCACGAGCCATACGTCGAATCGCCGGGCGGCACCCGGGCCGTCTACTACTTCGACAAGGCTCGAATGGAGATCAACAATCCGGACGCCCCGCAGGACTCGATCTGGTACGCCACCTCGGGTCTGCTGATCCGGGAGATGATGCTCGGCCAGATTCAGGTTGGCGATGCCGAATCGATCGACACGAAACCGGCCGAGATCCCGGTCACGGGCGATCTGGAAAACAACCCGGATTCGCCGACCTACGCCACGTTCGGTGATCGAACCGTGCTGGGTGGCCAGCCCGGGAACCGCACCGAGCCGCAGGTTGGAGAACCGGTGCAGACCACGCTGGACGCGAGCGGCAATACCGGAACCATCAGCAACCCGCCGTACAGCGCCGAGTATGCCGAGTACGACGATACGCTCGGATTCAACATCCCGGATATCTTCTGGAACTGGATGGAAGATCAGCCGATCGATGCGCAGTACCTGATCGGGCATCCCGTTACCGGTGCGTACTGGGTGGATACCCGGATCGGTGGCGAACCGGCCACGGTGCTGGTGCAGGCCTTCGAGCGTCGGGTGCTGACGTTCAATCCGGCCAACGACCCGCAATGGCAGGTCGAAGCCGGCAACGCCGGGCTGCATTACCGGGCCTGGCGAGACCTTGAGATGCCGGACGATCCGTCTGTCCACGCGCTCGCCTATTCGATTCCCTACGGTGAAATCATCGCCGAGGCAGCAATCAAGACTGGCGTGGATCCGTATGTCCTCGCCGGCGTCGTTGACGCCGCCAGTGGATTCAATCCAAAAGCCGAGTTGAACGAAGACCGGATGGGACTGACGGGCGTGCCGCTGCCGCTCCTGGAACAGCGCGGTGTTGAATACCCGCTCGATCCTACCTTCAACGTTCGCGTGGGCGCAGATCTGCTGGCATTGCTCCAGAACGAAAATGGAGGAGACTGGCAGGGAGCGATTCGGGAGTACTTCGACTGGCAGGATGCCGCCGGAACCTTCGCTTCCCCGCCCTCGCATGCGGCAGACAAAGCAATCGAGTCTGCACAGAACTTTGAAGCGACCTACGCCGGCCAGCCGTCGCCATTCGGCGTCGAGCCGGACGATGATGAGGATGATTCCGCAGCTAATCCACCAACCCCGTCCCCCCCTGCTGATGACGATGGCAGTGGTGACCTCTACTTCGTCGGTGCCGGTGAAGCCGCGCATTATGGTCAGGAAGCGTTTCCAGTGGAGCGTATGGAAGAGATCATGATGCTGCACGCCGAATGGGGTGGTGCCGTCGACGACTGGGAGTTCGATCCGAACGGCTATTACTGCGTCCATCCCAACTACATCGTTGGTGAACGATTGCACCTGACCGCACCGAATGGCCAGACGTTCTGGTGCACGATTGCGGACTACGTCGCCGAAGGTGATCGTGACTACTGGTGGAGCAAGTGGGCCATCGAAGTCAACTGGGATCTCTTCGAGGCGATGGGCGTTCCGTATCAGGAGACGATCGAAGTCAGAGCACCGCGGTAGCCAGCGGAGATGCCCTCACCCCCGGCCGGGGGTGAGGGCATCTCTCTTAAGCCGCTACCACCTCGTTCATTGCCTTGAGGGCGGTCTCGATATCCTCACTGGAAACGTCAAGGTGCGTGACGGCGCGGAAGCGCGTCTTGCCCTGGGCGCCCATCAGGACACCCTTTTCCTTGAGCGCAGCCGCGATGTCCGGAGCATCTTTACCGGTGCCGGATACGTCGAAGAACACCAGGTTGGTGTCGACGGTGTCGTGGACGAGCTTGATCCCATCGATCGCGCCCAGTCCTTCGGCCAGCCGGCGCGCGTTGGCATGGTCGTCATCCATCCGCTCGACGTTTTGCTCCAGTGAATACACGCCAGCTGCGGCGATGATGCCAGCCTGGCGCATTGCCCCGCCAAACATGTGCTTGTACCGGCGGGCTTCTTCCATCTTCTCCTTCGTTCCGGCAAGTACACCACCGACCGGAGCACCGAGACCCTTGGAGAGATCGATCCAGACGGTGTCCATCTTCTCGGACCAGACGCGAGCCGGAATGTCCGTGGCTACTACTGCATTGAGGAGCCGGGCGCCGTCCATGTGCGTCGTCACACCGAGCTCGTGCGCGACGTCTGCTGCCTCGTTGAGCGTCTCCAGCGGCCAGACCCGACCGCCACCCTTGTTATGGGTGTTTTCGAAGAGCACGAGCGTCGTGGGCGCCGAGTGAAACGTCACGGGCGGGACCAGCGAGCGCACCTGTTCGGCGGTGAAGACACCACGGTCACCATCCACCAGCGTGGTCATCACGCCGGACATTACCGCTGGCCCTCCGGATTCGGAGGTAAACGGGTGGGCGTCCCGCTCCAGAATCATCTTGTCGCCTGGCTTCGTATGGATCTTGATGCCGATCGCATTGCACATCGTGCCGGACGGGAGGAACAGTGCTGCCTCTTTTCCCGTCAGTTCAGCAACCATATCCTGCAGCTTGTTGACGGTCGGGTCCTCGCGGATCTGCTCGTCGCCAACTTCCGCTTCAGCCATGAACTTGCGCATCCCGGGAGATGGGCGCGTTGCCGTATCACTTCTCAAATCAATCACTGAGTTGTCCCTTCAGACTGTGAGCGTTTCTCGGCAGATTATGAGGGAGCCTGGCCGATTTGGCCAGAGGCAACGAGGGAATCTACGTGAATCGCGAGCCGGATTCCAGGTCTTGAGCGTCGCCAGCGTCTGCAGTAGTCTGTCTGGAGGCTATTCAGCTCCGCTCGTGTTCACCGTTGCGTCCAGCCCGTAATTGATCGACGTACCGCACGCATCGAACGGGCACATCGATCGTTAACAGTCCGGAGTCGGATCAACTGCTAACCGACTGCCGGAGTACGCGGGTTCAGCAGGGGAGGTTTTCGCTCAGCACTATGCGATTGCGTATTCCGAAAATCAGCCTCGGGCTCGACCCGGACAACCGGCTGATGTTCTGGGGCATGTTCTTCAACGAGGCCGGAATCGGCGTCTTTATGACGCTCTGGCCGCTGTATATCCTGTCGCTCGGCGCATCACCGGCACAGATCGGCCTGGTCATCGGTTTCTGGGGCCTGGCTCGCCTGCTGTTTCTGCTACCCAGCGGAATGCTGATCGAACGCATCCCACCGAAGAAGCTGATCCTCGGTGCCCGGATCGGCGCGATTGTTGGCTTCGCCCTGCTCGCTATCGCCCAGTCCTGGTGGCATCTCTTTCCCGGTGTGATTCTGATGGCGGCTTCGACGGCATCATTTCCGGTGATCTCATCGGTCATCGCCGATGTCGCCGGACGTGGACGTGCCCGTGTTCGCGCGTTCACGATGATCCTCAACGTTGGCCCGTCAGCCGCGTTGCTCATCACACCGGCACTCGGCGGGATTCTGGCGGAACAGTTCAGCCTGCGTGCCATTTTCGTGGCGGCTGCGCTGTTCAACATTGCCGGGTTTTTCGTCTTCACCCGCATGTCGGACCGCGAGGTTCGCGTTCAGCATGGACCGCCGGTGACGTACACCGACGTCTTTCGGGACACCGGAACCCGTACAATTCTGATGCTGGCCTTCGTTGTCGTGTTCTGCAGCATTCTCGGCGTGACTCTGGTACCGAATCTGCTACAAGAGGTACATGGCGTTTCGGTTGGCCAGATCGGCTATCTTGGCTCGCTGGCCGCCGTTGGCAGTATTACCCTTGGGTTGCTGCTGAACAATCTGAAAATATTCGAGAATTCAATGCGCGGCTATGGCCTGGCGATCAGTTCGGTCGCTATGGCGCTGATGCTGTTCGTGTTCGGTCAATCTTTGTTGATTTTCGCTGCTGCGTTTATTCTGCGAGGCGGACTACTGGCAACATTCTCCGTTATGTACGCGACGCTCAGCGATGTGACGCCAGACCGGATCCGCAACCGCGCCTACGTGCTCGCCGAGTTGATGGCCGGCGTCGGATTCACGCTCGCACCCTTCGTTGCCGGCTGGTTCTACGAGATCCGACCGGATCTGCCGATGATTGCCGGCATGACGGTGCTCATACCGATTATCATTGCAGTCCTCTGGATGTCGCGGACCTTCGGTTCGGAGTCCAGTTCGAGTACAGGCTGATGCGTGGCACGATTGCAGTGCCAGAACGGCGACGCACAGTTCATCACGCTATCGAAAGGTCACATCGTTGACGTTCCGCAATGAACCTCGAGGGACAGGTTCACCAACTTCGATCCCATTCAACCCGGCACCCAGGCTCTCAGACGCACACTCCGGTCAGACATCCGGCATGCCGTGCGAACCGCCTCGTCAGCAGTCGAACGGGGGCAATCTATGAGCTCCCAGTGGATCCTGGCGATATTCGTCCTGCTTACCATTGGTATCTGGGCCGCCCAGCTCATCTGGATTTACAACCGAACCGCCCGGGAAGGCCGTGACCCTTTCGGCCCGGTGTCAGGGGCGGCGATCTTCTTCGTCGCTGCAGCGCCGGTTTCCATCCTGTGGCCCAACCTGGTCGACCGCGTCGCGGACTTCTGGGAGAACATTTTTGCGCCGGAGATGATGGACCGTTTCCGGAACGGCGAATCCGGTGAGTACTCCGTGCCGCGGCTGATCGTAGCGGGGAAAACGATTCCGCTGACGCAGGACCGGGTGCAGATCGGACGCTACGAGAACAACGACCTGATGCTCGATCACCCAACCGTCTCTGCCTATCACGCCGAGGTAATTCTCCGGCCAGACGGCAAGTACGAATTGCTGGATCGGGATAGCCGGAACGGGACCCGGATCAACGGAACAATGGTGCGCGCAGCCGTTCTCAAGCACGGCGATCAGATTACCCTCGGCGCGCTGACGATCCACTATCTCGTCGGCTCGGACAGCGATTCATCGCCGCGGCCGGAAAGCGTTGCCAGCGACGACTGATTATCGGGTTTCTCGCGCCAAACGAAGAACGCACCTGGCTGAGGGCAAGCCAGGTGCGTTTTGCATTTCATGCTTTGTGCGATCGGCTACGATCGCGTGCCTGGACGGGCGACCTAGTAGCGGTCGAAGGTCCGCGGCGGCCGGTTTGCCTGGAAGCAGTCGTTGCAGTAGACCGGTCGATCAGGCTTCGGCTGGAACGGAACGCGCGTGTCGCGACCACATTCGCTGCAGATCGCGTCGTACATCGGGCGATCCTGGCGCGGAGCCGCGCCGAATCCGCCATCGTCTGACTGCCGGCGGGCCTTGTTGGCGCGGCGACAGGATGGGCAACGGCTCGGCTGGTTGGTGAAGCCTTTTTCGGCAAAGAATTCCTGCTCACCGATCGTGAATACGAATTCGGACGAGCAGTCCCGGCACGTAAGGCTCTTGTCAACGAAACTCATCTCTTGGGGTTCTCCTTTGGGCTTTCTGCTTGCCTGCCGGTTCATCCGACGGGCGGTTAAGGTTCTCTGGCTCAGGTTTTCTCGGCGAGATGAGATCGGTGACAGGCCCTCGCTGTCGCCTGGGGACATTCACGCGGAAATCCTTGGCCGTTACATTGTCGGTTATAGCACACAGGGGTATGCAGTGCCTAGAGCAAATCCGACATTTGTTTTCATGCGGTCTGGTGTTCGATGATACCTTCAACTGAGCTGAGGTGTACCTGGATCGTGCGAGCGCTGACGTCCTCTTCCCCACTGAACTGGATTGCAAATATCGGGTGTCGATCCTGCGGATCATCCTGGCTGACCCATTCCCCGTGACGGAATCCCTCCACATATCGTCCGGTTAGCAACTGGCTCAGGCGCTCCAGCGGCATATCGCGAAGATGGAGCCGACCGGCGCAGCACGGACAGGTCAGCGGAATACGCGCAAAGTTGGCCAGCATCAGGTAAAGATAGCCATCGTGAATGCTGGCATCCACCACCTGCTGGCCGCCGATCGCCGCATCGGCATGCTCAACCGAACACAGTGTGGCGCCGTGGATCTCGATCAGGGGGAATCCGTCGTTCGGACAGAAATGATAGCGTTGCGTTACGTTCACCCTGTTGCTCCCGAATCGTTCAGACACGTGATCGTCCATCTCGGGAATCGTACCGCGTTGTCGTTTCAAGCGGCATGCTTCCAGTCGAGATACCGTCTGGTGGTATAGTCGCGGCTGGGCAGGATTCCCGGGCCGTCCGGGTCGCGGCCGAGTCCAGCGGAATCTATTATCAGGGACCAATCCAGGGAACTTCATGGCGCGACTACCGAAGAGTCGGAAAGCAGCGGGATACTCTGTCACTCAGATCCCCAATCTTCGCAATCTGCGGAACTGGACACGCGAGGACGCGCTTCTGTGGCTCCGCCAGTTTCTGATGCTCGTCGTCGGGCTCTTCTTCTTCTCCCTGGCACTGATGCTGAGTATCTACGCCAATGTTGGCGCGAACTCCTGGATGGTCTTCCACGATGGCATTGCGATTCAGACGCCGGTAACAATCGGCCAGGCCTCTCAACTTGTCGGGCTGGTGATGATTCTGGTCAGCTGGCTGGTCGGCATCAAACCCGGCATGGGAACCGTTTTGAACATGCTGCTGGTCGGCTGGTTCATGGACCTGATCGTCTGGAGCGGAATGCTCGACTATGCGACTACCCTGCCCGTGCAGCTTGGCATGCTATCGCTGTCGATTCTGATACTCGGTGTATCGACCGGGATGTATATCAAGGCCGGATTCGGCGCCGGCCCGCGCGACAGCTTCAACCTGGCGATGATCGAGCTCACCAACATGTCGATCACGGTAAGTCGCTGGCTTATTGAAGCCTCGGTCGTCGTACTCGGCATTCTGATGGGTGGTCAGTTCGGATTCGGGACGATCATCTACGCGATACTGATCGGCCCGGCGGTTGGACTCGGCTTCCGGGTGTTTGGTTTGAAACGAGCGCCGAAGCGGGATGTGAAGCCGGCGACAAGCGGCGGGTCGTAGCCTGTCGCGATTCGACAGCCGGTGCTGTAGTCGGCAATAATCGTGTCACGAACGCGTGGCAGTCATGGTGAGGGATGAACAGGTATGAGCGCCCAGGCACATTCACTGGAACAGTTGCTCGAGAATCTGCGCCAGCTGCGGGATCGGATGGTTCCGATGTTCGAGGCGCTGAATGAGGAATGGGACAACCGGACTGAAGAGGGTTACCCGATCATCTTCGACAACGTCGAGGCAGGTGGCTACTTCGGGATCAATCTCGATCCGGGATACGGTCTCTATGTGATGATCGAGGACGGCCAGATCATTGCCCAGCTGAACGTTATTGCCTGGCGGACTGATGTCCGGTCCGCGGCGAATCGGGAGAAGTTCGCTAGCGCGCCGGCCGGCGGCTGGAAGCTCGTGTCCCCGGAGATGAGCGATAACGAGCTGCGAAATCTGCTGGCCGAGTTGCTGGCTCACTGGAACGTCCAGCCGCTGGTGATTCGCGTGACCGACAGCTAGGTCGCGCTCTTCTTCGACGTACGTAGACAAACGCGCCCGGGACCGAGATCGGACCCGGGCGTTTTTTTGTGTTCGCTCGTTCCAGCGCAGAGTAAACCCCGGGTTTCACGTGAAACCCGGGGTTCCCATCGTCAGTAGCTGCTCGGCACCGTTTCACATGAAACAGGTCGGCTATTCGATAATCCAGCCTTCGATGTCGCGCGTGTAATCGATCATCTCCGACTCATCAAAGAACAGCGACACCTCTCGCTGCCCGGTCTCCACGGCATCCGAGGCATGGATGATGTTCATCCCGATCGATAGCCCGAAGTCCCCGCGGATGGTACCGGCTGTGGCGTCCACCGGATTCGTTGCGCCAACCAGCCCGCGGGTGACCGCAACGGCATTGGGTCCTTCGACAACTCCGACGACGACCGGGGACGACGTGATGAACGAAACGAGATCACCGAAAAACGGCTTCTCCCGATGCTCACCGTAATGTGTCTCCGCCAGATCCTTCGACACCTGCATCAGCTTCAGACCAGCCAGACGCAGACCCTTGTCCTCCAGGCGAGTAATGACCCGGCCGATCAATCCACGCTGCACACCATCAGGCTTGATAATTATCAGCGTACGCTCCACCCGCGCACCGTTCCCTTCTCGCTCCACGATCGCTCTGCAAACAGAAACACCGCCGGACGAATCCAGCGGTGCCTAGCCTACCACAGCGGCAATGTTGTTCTGGACTGGTCGGGATCAGGCGAATACGCCGCCGAATTCTCCGAGTGCGCTTTCCAGCAGCGGCTCGAGCGCGACATGTGGGACACTCGCCTCACTCAGCACCACAATCGACACTTCATCTCCCCGGCTCACATGCAACGTCCCCGTCGCGACGTCGAGCACATCGGTACCGTTCCCATTAGATGGGTCGAACAGCATCGAACCGGCCGCGCCCAGGATCTCGGCATCATCACCACTCAACCCGGCCGCCGCCACAACCAGTCCGTCCGGCGTCGTCGCGACCGCGCTCAGGATCCCATCATATTCGAGCAGTCCAAGCAGTTCATCGTCCATGGCTCACACCCGACCTGTCACTTCGACCGACTTCGCACGCGGCGATAACTCAGTGATTCCTCATAGTGCGTCGCAGCAGCGGCCCAGTCACCATGGCGGCGATACAGCGCACCGAGCAATCGGTGCACGCCAACTTCACGTTCCCGCATGATCTCAATCAGATGGGCAAGATCACGGACGACATCCGCACCGCGTTCCGGCGCGTTTCGATACAGCCACCGATACTGTTCCAGTGCTTCATCCGGGCTCGATTCCAACAGCTCGTGGGCCAATGCAATCCGACGATCCACGTTCTCCGGATCCCGCTCGACGTCCGACCGCAACTTGTCCACCTCGACGTCGGATTCCGTCCCGGGCAGCGGGGTATGCCCACCGATTCGACCCTCGTCGATCAACTGCTGCTTGGCTGCACGAGCGCGCTCAATGAGATCTTCGTCCAACCCGAGCCGTTCAGCGGAGATTCGGGACCTTCCTGGCGTCGCCTGCTGTGTTTCACGTGCAACAGCGTCTTCCGCAACTGCCGGTGTCTCTTCGAACAGATCAGCAATCGCAGCCTCGTCCGGATCCGAGATCACCTGCTGGAGTTCCTGTTCACTCGCCCCGGTGTCATCAGCGCTGAAAAGGTCCTCACTCAAGTCCCAGTCCCCGGCCGCGGCCATTTCCTCTTCTGCCGCAACCGGTTCGCCCTCAGCCTGGGCAAACGGATCCTGCTGCAAACGCTCGGTCTCCGCGTATTCCTGCTTACTTTCTTCCGGGAACATCACGCCAATCGAGTCAAGACCGCCGGCATCGTCAACGGGAAGATCCGGCAGATCCATCGCAGCCGCTTCCGGCTCCGACGACCACGTGTCGTCAAGATCACTCATGTCGAACGGATCCGGCTCGCTCTCTGGCAGTCCTTCCACCATTCCGGCCGCCTCGGGTGCGTCTTCAATCCCGGTTCCTTGCTCACCGCCGAACTCGAACGGTTCGAGTCCATCATCGTCAAGCGCCCGAAGCTGGTCCGTATACCCTCGTGGCATCTCGTCCGGCCGAGCCTGTTCGATCTCCTGGTCAATGTCCGACCAGTCCAACTCGAACGGCGACTCCTGCCCCAGCTCTCCGAGATCCAGCGCGCCGTCGCCCTCGGCGTCATCGGCAGTTGCAGGTTCCGGCTGACCCGGTTCGCCAACTGGCGACTCGTCCGGCATCCCTGGATCGAACGGTTCCATTCCTTCGGCGTCCAGTGAACTGAGCATCCCGGTATATCCAGCCGGGTGCGCCTCTTCGGGCCGCGCTTCCTGTAGTTCATCATCAGACGGAAGCGAGAACTCACTCAGCCAGTCGTCCTCACCGGCTTCCTCGGCCACCGCTGGTTCCGGTTCCGCGGGCTCCTCCTCGCCGGGTACTTCCAGCTCACCAAGCCAGTCTTCTCGCTCCGGCGTAACTGACTCGCCGCTGCCGGACGGGTCGAACGGCTGCACACCTTGCTCCTCGAGTGAGCTGAGCATTCCAGTGTATCCCTCGGGATGCGCATCACTCGGCCGAGCCTGTTCGATCTCTTCGTCGCTCGGCATTGTGAGGTCGTCCAGCGAGAAGTCATCAGCCGGCGCCTCGGGCACAGCGGACTGCTCCCCACCGGTTGGATCAAACGGCTCCATTCCCTGCGACTGGAGCGAATCGAGCATCTCGGTGTGACCACGCTCCTGTTCGGCACCCGGTCGAGCCTGCTGGATCTCTTCATCCGTCGGCAGCGAGAAATCTGTGGGATCCGCCGCCGGAGGGCCGCCCTCAGCCGCCAGATCATCTGCCGGGACGTCGAGGTCCGACGCCTCGAGATCCTCGTCGCCGATGTCTTCCCAGCGGAACGGCTGCACATCATCAGTGTCCAGATTGCTCCAGTCTGGCGGCGTCTGTTCAGCGCCCATTTCTGGCTGGGTTGGGACGACCACATCATCTTCAGCCGGCACGGCAGCCGGAATGTCTTCGCTGTCAGACGCCGTGAAGTCCGGGGCCGGTGCGTATCGAGCCGGTTCCTCATGAACGATCTGATCGTCAATAGTCGGGATGTCATCGATCGACAGGAAATCCGCCTGATCGTCAAATCCAACAACAATCAGGTCCGCTGCACGCACGCCATCCGGGTCGATACTGCGTGCCTGCGACAGATAGTTTTCCGCGACCTGCTGATCGCCCTGTCGCCGGTGGATATCCGCCAGAATGAGCAGCGGCACCACGGCCGAGGGAAGTGCACGCAAAATCGAATCGGACGCCTGCCTGGCCTGCTCGTCATCACCTCGTCTCCAGAGTGACTCCGCAAGTCTCACTTGCACGTCGATCCGGGACGGATAGTCCTGCAGCACCTGCGCGGCTTCAGATACCGCCCGATCCCAGCGACCAGCATGGAAATGCAGCGAGGCGAGTGCAGCCCGAGTCAGGTACAACCGACCATCAGCCCCGTAGAGCTGCTGCGAGATCCGGCTCACGTGTTCCCGCAGATCTCGACGGCGCGGATCGATTTCCCAGGCGACCTGCACATACGCCAGTGCCGAATCCCGATCTCCCGCTTCATCTGCAAGCATGCCGAGCCCGAGATGGGCCGCAATACTCTGCGGATCCCGCTCGATTGTGCGCTGATACGCCTCCCGAGCGGCTTCGTAATCACCTTTTTCGGCATACGCTTCCGCCATGATGCGATGTGCACCGGCGAACTCCGGGAACTGGCCGAGAATCCGCTGGCAGGCCTCGATCGCCCCACCGTAGTTGCCGGATTCGATTGCTTCCTCAGCCTCGTTGACAGCCTGCGTGAGTAGCACCTCGGCCATCACTACCTCGATTCCTCACTGACGGGATACCCTGCCGGCGTTTTTCAATCGCGCTTTGTTGCCGGCAGCAAGCGGGTCTGGTTCAACCGCGAACGTTGTTCAAGTATACGTAGCTCACCATAACCCGCTCAATACTCCCGCGATAGCCCAATACTCCTAAACAACACCCGTACGGAACTATCGTACGTACGCACCTACTTCTCGTCAATGCCCAATCGTTCTCGAAGCTCGCCAAACTCGACCTGGAATTCCTGAATCAGTGTCTTTTTCTCGGCTTCGGGCAGGAACGAGACCTCGAGTGCGCCCGTCGTTATGTCTTCCAGTTCGGCGAGTGTGAATTCGAACCGATCCACCAGTACCTGATACTCCTGCGTCAACGTCGTGTTGAACATCGGCGGATCATCACTGTTCACCGAGAGCGGAATACCTGCATCATACAATCGACGCAGCGGGTGATCCTCCCACGAATCGAACACCCCGATCTGGATGTTGCTCGTTGGTGAGATCTCCAGCGGAATGCGGTTTTCAGCCAGGTACGAGACCAGTTCTGGATCCTCGATCGCGCGAACACCATGGCCGATCCGCACAGCGTCGAGCAATTTCAGTGCGTTCCAGATGCTCTCCGGGCCGGCGGTTTCACCGGCATGTGGAACGCTGGGCAATCCCGCTTCCCGCGCCATGCCGAAGAGATCAGTAAATTCTTCCGGTGGATACTTCGCTTCGGTTCCACCGAGTCCGAGCGCAACGACTCCCCGATCCATTGCCTCGATGGCGAACTTTGCGCCTGCCTCCCGGATATGTGGCGGCATGTCGCGAATCACATCAAGTACCCACTGCATCCGAACCCCATGCTTCTTCCGAGCGCGCTCGGCTCCGGCGTTAATGTGGTCCAGGATTTCATCAAACGACATCCCGTGAATGTAGACCAGCGTGCCCGGGCTGATCGTCACTTCCAGATAGCGGATGTTCTGTCGCGCTGCTTCGTTCCCGAGTTCCTCGGTGATCATTCCAACATCTTCTGGCGTTACCAGGCAGTCGTTGATCTTCATGTATACCCGGACAAAATGATCGAAGTCGACGAAGGTGTAGAAATCCCGGATCCCTTCCAGATCCTTCGCCGGCAGATCCACGTCGTGGCGTTTTGCCAGGCTGAGCAACGTTTCAGGTAACACCGCGCCTTCGAGATGGACATGTAGTTCGACCTTCGGCATCTCTTCGATGAATTGCGCGATTCGTTGCTGCTGGCTGGATCCGTCGACCATCCTCAAATCACCTCCCAAACGTGCAGTTGTCCGGAATCGACTGCCGGGTAACAATCACTAATACATCGACCGTGAAAGAGAGTACACCATGCAACAGCTCGCAGACCCACTTGGTATTCGTGATGCCTCGGCGTTCGTCATGGCTCGCGCTCGAGACGTGCGTATAAATCAGGCAAAGGTCAGATCCGTCGCCCGCGAGGTTATCAATCATCCGGTTCATCCGGCCGTCACGACCTGGGCAACTGACCATCTCGATTCGATCCGATTGAGCGACGACGAACTCGCCAATTACGTCCTGGTGCTCGACGCGCTCAATTTCTACTTCTGGGGCAATCCGCGCTGGCGTGTCTCCTGGCACGGCGAGTCCGAGAACGGCTACTGGGCCCTGACGATCGCCCTCCGCCGGGCGATGCAGGAGGGTTACCCGATCACTGACGCCCGGTATCTGGAATCAATACCCGGAATCGATGTCGCTCACATCCTCCGCGGTGAATCGGTCATTCCAGCCTTTGCGGCTCGAGTACGAAACCTCGAAGAAGTCGGTGCCGCCCTCCTTCGCGACCATGACGGCCGATTTCTCTCCTGTGTTCACGGCGCCAACGGATCTGCGGCGGCGTTGCTCCGTCACATCATCGCGCTCTTTCCGTCGTTCGTCGACGTCCGCGCGTACGACAGCCGGATCATCCCCTTCTACAAACGCGCTCAGATCCTGGTCAGTGATCTCCACGCAGCCTTCGAGTCGAGGGGCGTCACGTTATTCAACGACCTCTCCTCGTTGACGGCGTTCGCAGACTACAAGGTGCCACAGGTTCTCAGCCAGCTCGGTGTGCTGCAGTACAGCCCCAGGCTCCGTCAGATGCTTATGGCGCACGCCGAGCTACCGGAAGGTTCGCCGCTGGAAGTCGAGATCCGGGCGGCGACCATCATGGCCGTTGAAGAGATCGCCGCCGCCACCGCTGCGGCAGGCGTCTCGCTCCCCCCGTATGCCATCGATTGGCACCTCTGGGCACTCGGACAACGGGACGGAATGTCAAGTCTTCCGTATCACCGGACGCGCACGACGAGCTACTGATCAGGGCGATATTATGTCCTCGTTATGTCCCCAATATGTCGAGTAAATTATCCGCATTTGAGACCCTCGAAATGCTTAATTAAGTTCGTTAAAGAAACCGTAGAGGCAGTAGGCGTGTTGAGCCAGTGGATAACCGTCATCAGACCCGGATCGATCACGATTCAGTTCCCGGCCTGGTGTGGATGGACACCGAACAAACCAATGTTGGAACGTGGACACCCTCAAATTGACTCGTGTCAACGGTAAAATCATCCACGATAAGCTCATAGTTATGCCGGAACACTCCGCAGACTGTCCTCGAGTTATCCAGAGAGATGTCCACGAGTAGTTCTGGTTATCCACAAGTTATGAAAACTTATCAACAGCGAAAAAATCAGGCCAATAACTGTCCGGATTAACCGTGACTCACAGGCAACGATCCGAAACCGTTGTTCGTGTTTGCAACAATGGTGGAGAGAGGGTCGCGTACGTTCGGTAGTGACAGAAATGAGTGAGCTTTGAACCAGTCTCAATTCACCGATCGAGACCATCTGGCGTGGAGTCGATTTATGTTGGCTTCGGTGGTTGCCATCGCGTATGCGGATAATTATGGCAACTCTTTTCCGGAGGTCGCTCGGCAGCGTCTCTCACGGGCCTGGGAGGGGCTCGGGCCCCAGGGTGTCGAAGGGGCGATGCTCAGCATGATTCTGACACTGGAGTCAATGGGGTGCCGGATCAAGTCTACGCAGACCAGCCCCGAAAACAGCGAAATCGTGGTTGAACCCATGCCCGGAGGGGAGATGCTTGACGGCCTCGCCGACAGGTTTGAGATCGACATGTCGCGGGAAAACTGGTTGAGCGTCCTTGGTATCGAACAGGAACAAGCCGATCGTGGTTTTGAACTCCTCGGAGCCATTGCTGATGGAGCAGGCGTGGAGTTCCTGCGTGAGGAGACAGACGAAGGTGACATCCGCCTGGTGATTCGCGCCTGGTAATCTGCCTGTTGGCGTCGGGCACGGCAGCATGGAATGATTGAGGGCCGCAATGGGGAAACCTGAACGCGCGATTGCGGCGCCTGCCACCGCGCGGAACGTCCATGGTTCGACCCCCATTGTCACCAGACTGATGCTCAGAGAGGAACTTCCACCATGGCTGGTCACAACAAATGGTCGCAGATCAAAAGAAAAAAGGGCGCCAATGATCAGAAGCGTGGCCAGATCTTCAGCAAGTTGTCCCGGGAGATCATCGTGGCCGTGCGCGAAGGCGGACCCAACCCGGACGCCAACCACCGCCTGCGAATGGCGATTGATCGCGCCAAGAGCGAGTCGATGCCGAATGACAACATTGAACGGGCGATTGCCAAAGCAAGCGGCACCGGAGCCGAGAATGTCAACTACGAGGAGATTTTCTACGAAGGATATGGCCCGAGCGGGGTCGCAGTCATGGCGATCGCACTGACCGACAACCGCAACCGGACGGCGTCTGAAGTCCGAACCGCATTCAATCGCAACAACGGAACGCTCGGCGAATCTGGCTGCGTAGCCTGGCAGTTCGACACCGTCGGCCAGATCATCATTCCGGCTGACGGCCACGACGCGGACGAGGTGGCCATGATGGCGATTGACGCCGGCGCCAGTGATGTCGATCCAACCGACGATACGATCTACGTCATCACCGAACGCCCATTGCTGAGCGATGTCGCAGATACGCTGCGTGCCGCGGGTGTGACCGTGGAGCAGGCGGAGATCACCAGACTCCCGCAGAACATGATCGAGCTGGATGCGAACGACGCGCAGAAGACGATCAAACTCATGGACGCCCTGGAAGATCTGGACGACATCCAGCACGTCTACACCAACGCAGACTTTCCGGCAGAGGTCGAGGAAGCTGTCGCCTGAGGCAGTTTTACCGGATAGCAGGATCGAAATAAGGCATGAAGAAACCCGGTGGGATACTCCCACCGGGTTTGAGTCGTTCTGTTGCCCTTGACCGGGACCGGCTCGGGCCGTCTGCCCTTGGGATCCTCCGCCTGCGGAGGCCGATGTCAGGAACCGGATCCATTCTGTGATGGCTCGTGCCAACAGTTACATGGGTCTTCAACTGCCATACATCGCTCATAATCTTCTTTGCCCCGGATCGCGAATCCGAGGGAACAGCGCATGACCGGCATGTCATCACCATTCAGATAGAGCCGTGTACGGCGCAACATCGAACATCCGAAGTGGAGTCCCTCGACCTCGTCTGTAGCCGGCGCCGGTCCAGATCCAGGGCGTTTGTCCTGGAAAGGAACCATAGCACCCGTCGCTCTCATGTCAGCGAACTGATCGACTGACTCCTGGATTGATTCAGTGTGTCTTCGTCACTGTTCCGTATGGTTGTTTCAACCGAACACCCCGCCAAACACGGTCGCGCAATCGGATTCCGAAACAACCTGTATCTCCAAGTATAACAGTCACCCGCCATCTGACGAGGGCGAACCCGTCCAATTCATCATCAACTATCGGCAAATTGGCTTGGTACCGGGCAAAATCGCCTTAGCTCGCAAACGTTCGCATCTCATTCAGGATGTGATCAACATCCGCTGAGGTAATCTCGTAGTGCATGGCAAAGCGGATCCGTTGCGGGGCGAACACGGTGATCCGGATACCGTTTTGCTCGAGCGTTGAACCGATTTCAGCAGCGGAGCGCGAATCGTCGACATCGGCGAAGACCAGATTTGTCTGGACAGTCTCCAGATCGACAGTGAATCCGGGGATATCCGCCAGTCCGAGGGCCAGTTTCCGGGCATTCTCGTGGTCTTCCGGGAGCCGGTCGACCATCTCGTCCAACCCGACGAGCCCTGCCGCGGCGATCACGCCAGCCTGGCGCATTCCACCCCCCAGGAGCTTGCGGGCCTGTCGCGCCCGGTCGATCTGTTCACGCGTCCCAACGACCATCGATCCGATCGGAGCGGCAAGACCTTTCGAGAGACAGAACGTAGCCATGTCCAGGTCCGCAACCAGATCCTTCGGCGGGATACCGAGTGCTGCCGCAGCGTTGAAAACCCGGGACCCGTCGAGATGAACCGGAACTCCGGCTTCGTGCGCCACATCGGCCAGGCTACGGGTCTGTTCGACGTTCAGAACCGATCCACCCCGGATGTTGTGGGTGTTCTCCAGCAGAAGCAAACCGGTCCTCGGAAAGTGGATGTTTCCGGCGGGGCGGATCAGGTCCTTCACGGCCTGCGGATCGACCATGCCGAAGCGGTCATTCGGAACGGTCCGCATCGGGTGACCGCCCAGGGCGGCGTAGCCGCCACGTTCGAAGATGATCGCGTGTGATTGCTCCCCGGCGATGATCTCGCTGCCGTGTGGCGCCAGGGCCATGATGCTGACGAGATTGCCCATCGTTCCGCTGGGGACCAGCAGCCCGGCTTCCTTGCCCATCAGCTCGGCAGAACGTCGCTCCAGCTTGATGACGGTCGGATCCTCGCCGGAGTTGTCATCGCCGACCTCGGCTTCGGCCATCGCCCTGCGCATCGCCTCGGTCGGCCGAGCAGCCCAGTCGCCGCGGAGATCGAGAATTCGTGTCAATGGATGGTCCTTTCGTCTTCAGGATTGCAACTGACTCGCTTCGTTATCTGTCTGGTTTCTCTGTCATCCTGAGCGTCAGCGAAGGATCTCGGTTTTCTTGCGGGGTATTCGATTGGGAGCCAAGATCCCTCCCTGCGGTCGGGATGACAGGGATCCGTAACGTGCGTTACTCACGTGAACCGCACTCCCTCGACATCCCGAAACCGTTCCCGCATCACCTGAATCGCTTCATCATGGCTGTCCACCAGGAGAAATCGCCGGCTGAGTTCATGTGCGGCGATTCCGGTCGTTCCACTTCCGGCAAAGAAATCGAGCACGAGGTCGTCCGGGTTCGATGATGCCCGGATGATCCGCCGGAGAATGCCGAGCGGTTTCTGGGTCGGGTAACCGGTGCGCTCCGGGCCGGAGGTCGGCACGATGGTGTGCCACCAGGTGTCGGTCGGCAGCTTCCCGCGAGCCGCTTTTTCCGGCCCGACCAGTCCCGGCGCCATGTAGGGCTCGCGGTCGATGTCGTCCACGTTGAAAATGTAGTCCTTCGGGTTCTTCACGTAGACCAGGATGTTGTCGTGCTTGGCGGGCCACTTTCGCTTCGCCCGGGCGCCGTAGTCATAGGCCCAGATGATCTCGTTGAGGAACGATTCTCGCCCGAAGATCCCATCCATGATTATCTTGACATAATGGACCTCACGATAGTCCAGATGCAGATACATCGTCCCGTTCGAGGCGAGCACACGATGTGCTTCGGTCAGCCGGGGTTCCAGAAACGCCAGGTAATCGTCGAACGCGTCGGCAAACTGGGATGTGCCCACCTTCGTTGTCTGGTAGCTCTGGCCAAGGAAGCCGATCCGGTCACCTTCCTGCGAACGAGTCGTCCGGATGCGGGTGCGGGACTGGTTCCGACCGGTATTGAAGGGCGGATCGATATAGATCAGCGGGATCGAATCATCCGGAAGCTGTCGCAGTATTTCCAGATTATCTGCCCGGTGGATCTGATTGCCGGTGAGGATGTCCTGCGTCACGTGATGACCTTCTGACTGCGAGATCGACTCCTGTTGGAATCACTCTACCACCGCCGCTGCTCGTGGGCGGTCTCGCTGCTGCTAAAATCAACGTCTGGAATGAGGAGGTTCACCGGTGTTTAGCTATCCCGTCTTGATCATTATGAGCCTGCTCATGGCGGTTATCTCCATCCGGACGATCTACCAGACGATCCGCGACCGTGACCAGCTGTTTGATGACAGCTTCACCCGGGCAGACCGCCAGCACATGAGTGTTGCCGCGTTTTTCATCCTGATCCCGGTCAGCGTGCTGCTCCATGAGATCGGCCACGCCGTCTCAATCTGGTGGTACGGTGGAGACGTTGTCGCGTTCGGATTCTTTTTCTTTTTCGGGTTCGTCGGGTATGAAGGCATCTCGGACGCGGTCGAACTCTTCTGGATCGCACTGTGGGGCAATATCGTCAGTGTGGCGCTCGGCCTTGGCGCACTGCTGCTGGCGTTTGTCCGGCCGATGCGAGCGGCGATCAATTACCTGTTCATCATGTTCGGGATCATCAGCATCCTGATGTCGCTCGTCTTCTATCCGCTAATGGATCTTCTCAGTGATCTGCACGGAGACTGGTCGCGTATCTACTCTGCTGAGACGATGGAGCACGCCATTGGTACGGGGATTGTCCACGGAGCAATTCTGCTCGGGATGGTTGCTGCGTGGCAGATCTCACGCGTACGACTCCGGTTCGCCGAGATTACCGGTCTCCGGCCTGAAGAAGTTCGGAAGGTCAGCCGGAAACAGGCCGAGCAGGAGCTTCACAAAGCCGCCGAACTCGCGATAGCGCAGTTTGATGGGCTTGCGCGGATCGAGGGTGAAGGCTCCAATCGGGATGCCGCCGCGATCCGGATCACCTGGACGAGCGGTGGGTACAACCGGACGGTACTGGTCGTCGCCGGACTCAGCCGCCAGTTGCGGATCGAGCTTTTCGGCGGGGTACGTGCGCTCGATGGAACCGAAGATGGTGGCGAGCAACGTATTAAAGGTCTGCGTGGCTTGCCGGAACCGGAGCGCATTGCTCCCTACGTCCTCCGGGCGCTGAACCAGGTTGATCGCTGGCATCTCACCAACGCAGACGGAACTCCGCGCGATAAGGCTTAATGAAGTCAGCAACGGAGACCGGTCGCCTGAATGCGATGCTGGCAAGGAGAGGTGGTCACATGACGTGGCTACGAAACTGGCTGAACCGAGCAAAAGAACAATCCGAATCCGAAGCCGGTCAGAACTCGGAGCGGAGCCAGCAGCAAACAAGCTCGAGCTCTGGCGAGGAGCATCGTGAAGGCTTCCATATCCGGGACGCAGAGCGTCGCCAGCTCCGCCGGCTTCTCAAGCGCGAGAGCGACCTGGAGTACGATCTGGAACGCGCCCGGGAAGCGTTTCAGGAGGAAAACCAGTGGACCGATCGGATTGAACAACTCAACCAGGCGGTCGAGCAGGCAATGGCTGACCGCGAGGCGATCGAGCCAGATCGGGAACCGGTTTCCCGACCTCAACTCGATGCGACACCGATTCAGGTTGTTGAACTGAAGGAATCCGAACCGGCAAACATTACCCTTGCGATCGGTTCGGTGTGGATCGCTTACGCTGAGGAGATCGACTGGGCCGAGCGCGGACATCAGATCACAATGCCGGAACTCAACCGGGTTTCCGGTGATGTCGATGATCTCATGCCGGCGCATGAGGACGAGTCAATTGCCCAGGAGCTTCGGGAACACCTGCGGCACAGCCTGGCGATCTATGCCAATCAGGTTCTGGAACACGAAGCAGCGGGGACCGAGCCACCCTCGATGACGCTGGCAGACATGACCCAGAAATGCCCGGATTGTGGTGGATGGCTGGACCAGAAGGGCCGTTGCCCGCATTGCGCGGAGCTGAACTGGAAGCGACAGGAAATCGATGCCGATCTGCGCCGGATCCGCAAGGAACGAGACGATGTCATTGCGGATCTGGAACGCCAGCAGGAGCGTTATCCGGTGATCCAGCGGCAACTCAAAGAAACCCGGGACGACATCGCCAAACTTCGGGCCAAAGGTGTGGAGCCTGCTTGAAACAGAATCACAACCGATTTCCGGCTTCAACGCTGGTATGATATGCGAGCGTACGCACGCAGGTGTGCGCAGGTGATCGGATTTCTGGCAGCCGGGGACACGTCGAGACCGATCACGAGCATCGCGCAAACAGGCAACGGAGCGATTATCTTTGTCAAAGCAGCTTGGAATTGACCTGGGGACGGCGAACGTCCTTGTCTTCCTTCGAGGGCGCGGCATTGTCCTGAACGAACCTTCGGTCGTGGCGATCTCGGCCAGGGACGGCAAGGTCAAGGCTGTCGGCATCGAAGCGCGAAATATGCTGGGCCGTGAGCCCCGGGAGACGATCGAAGTCGTCCGGCCAATGCGGGACGGCGTCATCGCCGACTACGTCGTTACGCAGGAGATGCTGCGCTACTTCATCAACAAGGCCGTCGGCCGCTTTTCCCTGATTCGCCCTGAAGTGATGATCTGCGTCCCGGCCGGGGTCACCGGCGTGGAACGCCGGGCCGTCCGCGATGCCGCGCTGAATGCAGGTGCCCGTCGCGCATATCTCATTAGCGAACCACTTGCCGCTGCAATTGGCGCGAAGGTTCCCGTTGCCGATCCCAGCGGTAACATGATCATCGACATCGGTGGCGGCACGACCGAGGTAGCTGTTATCTCACTCAACGGGATCGTCGTTGCCCGCTCGATCCGCATGGGCGGCAACCGCTTCGATGAATCGATCCAGAACTACATCAAGCGCAAGTACAACCTGCGGATCGGTGACCGCACTGCCGAGGAGATCAAGATCGCCATCGGTTCCGCCATGCCGACCGAAGAGGACATCTACCTGGATGTCCGCGGTCGGGACGAGATTGCCGGGCTCCCGCGAACGATCCAGATTCACGCCAACGAGATCACCGAGGCCTTCACTGAGCCACTCGAGGCGATCATCGGAGCCGTTCGTGCCGTTCTGGAAGAGACCCCTCCGGAGCTGTCCTCGGACATCATCGACAAGGGCATGATCCTCACCGGTGGTGGCGCTTTGCTCCGCAACCTCGATGTGCTGCTGACCGAAGTTACCGGGGTTCCCTGCTACGTCGCAGATGACCCGCTCTCTTGCGTCGCCATCGGCACGGGCCTGGCGCTGGAGTACTTCGACGTGATCCGGGACAGTCTCGAAGAGCTCTGACCCGGGCACCCTGATCGAAGCGACGTTCAGGCATCTGGTTGCACAACTCTTTGCCCACTGTTAGTGTGGACCCAAGCACATAACATGCAGATCGTCACGGAAGCGGGTGGTGTTGATGAACCTCCGGCAGCGTCACTATGACGTCATCATCGTTGGCGCGGGGTCAGCAGGCGCCATTCTGGCTGCGCAATTGTCCGAAAATCCGGATCGCCAGGTACTCCTGATCGAGGCCGGACGGGATTATCGGGCGGCTGACGCTCCGGCTGAGATGCGCAGCGCCAACCCGCAGGGAATCATCAATGCAGAACGTTTCTCCCGTTATATGTGGCCAGATCTTCAGGTTCGTCGGAGAGCGGATCAAACTCCTCGTCACTACATTCGGGGAAGAGGCCCTGGCGGAAGCTCATCGATCAACTTTCAGATGGCGCACCGCGCGATGCTGGAAGATTTCGATTCCTGGGCGGAGCAGGGTTGTGCGGGCTGGAGCGGCGAGGAGCTGCTTCCGGCGATGAACCGGTTGGAGCGGGATATCGACTACGGCGACGCTCCCTATCACGGAAACACCGGACCCATTTCAATATATCGACAGCCTGTTAGTGGATGGGGAAAAGTTGACCTCGCGCTGATGGAAGCCGGGCTTGGCGCCGGTCATCATTGGCACGATGACCTGAACGCTCCTGGATCCTCTGGCGTCAGCGCGATGCCGTTGAATCGCACTACTGCTGATCGAATGTCGACGCACAACGCCTATCTGGAACCAGCCCGGGAACGAGCGAACCTGTCGATTGCGTGCGACACACATGTTGATCGGGTGTTGATGGATGGCAACAAGGCGACCGGTGTCCGTGCAATCAACGGTGATGAGGTGGTCGATCTCAACGGCGAAGAGATCATCCTTTCAGCGGGTGCGTCGTTCTCGCCGTGTATTCTGATTAGATCCGGCATCGGCCCGGAGGAACAGCTTCGTACGCTCGGTCTGGACATGATTAGCGTTCTGCCCGTCGGCAGAAATGCCTGCGATCACGCCAACGCAGGAATTCAGCTGCGGCTCAGAGAAGGGTTCCGAGCGAGCCACTGGACTGAACGCAACAACAACTGCGCGATTCGCTATGGCTCAGGCGTTGACGGTGGTTGCGATAACGACCTGATCCTGCTCAGTATGAACCTCGGGGGGTACGACGCAGGCGGTCTTGAATCCGGTGTCATGATCGTGATCCTCTGGGATACTGCGTCTCGCGGTGAACTGCGCGTCAGTAGCACAGACCCATTCGCCATGCCCGAGATCGACCTGAACCTGCTTTCAGATGAACGCGACTTCAAGCGCCTGCGGGAGGGGCTTCGTCACCTGTTCGAGCTGGCCGAGAGCCGGGCAGTTCGGTCCATTTCGAGGCAGGTCGTCCTCAACGACTCCGTAACCGGAGCGACCGACCTTGGTATTGCCGATGTTCGTTCCGATCACGATCTCGATGCGTGGATCCGCCACGAAGTCACCGACACCTGGCACATGGTCGGGACCTGCCGAATGGGCAGCCCGGATGACCCACGTACAGTCGTCGATCCGGACTGCCAGGTGCTGGGTATTGAGAATCTCCGTGTCATCGACGGATCGATCA
>SLMJ01000284.1 GCA_007133615.1 Thermomicrobiaceae bacterium
AACGAGGTGCCACATGCCCGGCATTTCGCCGACCGGGACCTCGATCAGCGTCGGCGCATCGCTCTTCATCGCTTCTTCCATGGCCGATTTCAGGCCTTCCGGGCCGTCCGCCTTGATGCCCTGGACACCGAACGCTTCTGCCGTTTTGGCGACCTCCGGGTTGTAGAGATCCGAGGCGATCGTCCGGCCGTTGAACGACTGCTGCTGGATGCGCTTGACGTTGCCGTAGGCGCCGTCGTTGAAGACGATCGCGATCATGTTGATGTTGAACTTCGCCATCGTGGAGAGTTCCTGCACGTTGTAGTAGAACCCACCGTCGCCGTTGATCGAGACGACCTTGCGATCAGGATTCCCGACCTGCGCACCAAGCGCGGTCGCGAACCCGTAGCCGAGCGTTCCCTGATAGCCGGAGCCGATGAACGTTCGCGGTTCGTAGACCGGGAACCCGACACCCGAGAAGTATCCGACCTGTGTGCTTTCGTTTACGACGATGCCGTTTTCCGGGAGAACCTCGCGGATCGCCTGCGCGTAGGACGCCTGTGGCTGTACCTCGAACAGAAGGTCTTCCTGCTGAGCCTTCAGGGCCTCGAGCTCGTCCTTCCGGGACTCGCGAGAGCGGTTGTGCTTGCCGACACGCTCGATCAGCTCGGACAGGCCGAGTTTGGCATCGGAGACGATGCCGATGTCCGGCTTCTGGTTCCGGCCGATCTCTTCGGAATCGATGTCCATCTGGATTACGGTCTGGCCATCGCCAGGCGCGTAGTTGGAGTTACTCGGCTGCACGAAACGGGTGCCGACCACGAGTACCGCATCCGAGTTCGGGGTCAAATCGGGTGCGCTGAGCATGCTGTGACCAAGGTGATGTCGTGCAGAGACAACGCCCTTGCCATTGACGGACATGATGACCGGGGCTTCCAGCATCTCGGCCAGTTCCTGGACTTCCTTCCAGGCTTCGGACCGAAGTACACCGCCACCGACGTAGATCAGCGGCTTTTCGGCCTTGCCGAGCGCTTCTGCTGCCTTTTCGACCTTATCCGGATCCGGCTTGACCGGATCGATCTGCGGCATGCTGAAGAGGTCGACATCCGCCTTGGCCTGAAGGACATCCGGCGGAACTTCAATGTGAACCGGGCGGACGTGCCCGCTCAGCATCTGCTTGAAGGCTTCGTGGACCATCGCCGGGATCTCGTCCGGTTTCATTGCCCGCTGGGCCCACTTGGTAACGGACTTCATCATCTCCAGCTGATGCGGGATCTCGTGGAGCTCGCCACGGCCGACCCCGATCAGGTCTGACCGGATCTGTCCGGAGATGCTCATGACCGGGGAATTGCAGGCATAAGCAGTCGAAAGCCCGGCCATACCATTCAGCAGTCCCGGCCCGGGGACCATGACTGCGATGCCTGGCTTGCCGGTGGTCCGAGCGTAGCCGTCTGCCATGTAGGTCGTCGCCTGCTCATGGCGGGTGTGGTAGATCTTGAGATCGCCAGCTTCCTGGAGATCGTAAAGGCCGTCGAACAGCCAGTCTAGCTGGATGCCCGGAAGGCCAAAGATCGTATCAACACCGTGTTTCTTCAGGGACTGGGCCAGTGCCTGCCCACCTGTCAGGTTCGCCACAGATTGTGCTCCTCTCGAGCGCTGGCGTTACCAGCGCACAGTCGTACTCTGCCGATTCACGACGCTCCCGGACCTGCCGATCCACAGGTCGGCGCTTCACTTGATCGACCATGCATCCCGGGATTCGTCGCTGAACTTCCCTGTCATGGAAACTGGTCTGCCGATTGTGTTCGAAGGGCAACGTGTGACCCTTGGTTGTGTTGCCCGACGAATTGTAATGCGGAGAGACCGTTTTGTGAACGTCGGTGTTGCAGATCGTTCGCAAATGGTTCGCTTGAATGCGCGATTCACTGCCGCACCTGTTCGTAGAAACGAGCGAGCAGCTCATTGAACCAGGCGGGATTATCCACTGGTGACCCATGGCCGGACTCTGGCACCACATCCCGTTGGGCGTTCGGAAGACATTCAGCTACCGCGTCCGTTAATGTCTTATAGAGGGTGCGGGTGTGTTCCCCATGCAGGATGACGGTAGGTGGCTCAAGACTGGCAAGCGGTCCCGGACCGGGATCAAACGCAACGACGGCATCGAGCCAGGCGGGCGTCCCCTGGATGTTGCGGCGCCATTCTTCCAACCGGCGACGGCCCAGCCGTTTTCTCCACTCTTCACCGAGCCGAGGTTTGATGAATTCTCCCAGCGCGTGATCGATGTCGCCAGTCGCCAGGCGTTCCCGGGTCTCCGCAGCTTCATCGATCAATCGCTGGCTGGCGTCCGGACCGACAAGTGAAGGAATCGAGGGCTCGGCGAGGATCAGCCCGTAGCACCGTTCCGGTCGCAACAGCCCCAGCGCCAGAGCGACCGTCGCGCCCAGCGAGTTACCGATGACGAGTGCCTTGTCGATACCTTCAGCGTCAAGCACGGCGACCATATCCAGCGCCGCCTGTTCGATGTCCGGTGTGTTTTCGACATTCGAGCTATCGCCGTGTCCCCGGAAGAGCGGTGCGATCCAGCGATACTCCGGCATCCGCAGCATCTGGTGCACCCAGTTCGACGTGCCGACCAGCACTCCGTGAAGCGCCAGTACCGGCGGTTCGTCACCGTTTTCGGCGCGGTACTCGTACGCGATGCGTGCGCCATCCGGCGTGTCGGCATAACGAAGTTCATGAATCGCCACGTGGTCAGGTCCCTTCGGCGGATCGAATTAATCGCAAAGAAGCGTCGGCCGAATCGTCAACGCTCCTGGTTGTCACTAACGCCAACCAGCACCGCGATATTCTCCCACCCGAAGGCGGTTTCTTCCAGTGTCTTGTGGCCAGCGGTGATCGTCTGCCTGGCGATCGGGATGCCGCCGAGGTACCGATAGAAGGCGCACGCCGGATTCTCGGTCAGTGCCCAGATCAGCATTGTCTTGTGGCCCTGCTTGAGGAGATTCTGGGCCGCTTGCGACATCATGGCCCGGCCGACTCCATAACCGTGCCAATCGTCGGCGACGTAAATCGCGTATATCTCGCCGGTGAAGTCGGGGTACTCGCCGGTGCGTTCCGGGCCAGCCGAGACGAATCCTGCGATCTGGTTGTTGGGCGTATCTGCAACGAGCACGAACTTGGAACTGGTCGTGTCTTCGATCTCACGACGCCAGACTTCCGCCCGAGCGTCATAGCCCAGCGTATCGAGCACCGAATCCGGCACGATGCCCCGATAGGTTGATCGCCAGGAATCAACATGAACCCTGGCGATGGCCGGCGCGTCGGCGAAGGTGGCGCTGCGGATGTAATGTCTATTGCGTGTCATGCTCCATTGATTCGTCAGTTTCCGGCTCATCCTCGAGTAACCGACGGATGTCCGGCCAGCCATAGGCCGTTTCTTCGATCGGGAGTTCTCCGAAGTTGCGAGTTCGAGTTGTTACCGGAATCGCCCCGAGTCGTTCAAAGAATGCGTTGGTCGGACTATCCGAAAACGTCCAGGCGAGCATGCCCTGTTGAGCGTTTTCACTCATGATCTGGGCTACGTACTGTAGAAGGCTTCGGCCGATGCCCTTCCGCTGGTGTGGTGCATCGACGTAGATCGCATATACCTCGGTCGAGTAGGACACATTGTCTGAACGCTCCGGACCAGCTGCCACGAATCCGGCGATTCCCTGCCCGGGAAACTCTGCAACAAGGACGTAGGGACCCGAATCTCCACCTGCAACGAGGCGCATCCAGGTTCGCTCCCGGTCGGCGTAGGTCAGCTTTTTGAGGGCGTTTTCAGGGAGAACTTCGGCATAGGTTGATTTCCAGCCGTCAACATGTATCCGGGCAAGCGTCCGGACGTCAGACGGCGTCGCCGGCCGTATCGTCGGGTTTGCCAGTTGTTCCCAGTCGTCGAAGATCATCAGGTTTCTTTCCCGGTATCGGCGCTCAAATCACTGCTGCGAGTGTAACAGGCGAGAAGAATGACGCTCACCAGTTCAGATGACAACTATGCAGGTGCGAACAACAAAACGCGGCGGTCGAAACCGCCGCGTTGATGTTTCCGTTTTGTGGTTCGGCCTAACCCTCGATCAGGAGGTTCTCCGGATCTTCGAGCAGATCCTTGATGCGGACCAGGAACTGGACCGCTTCCCGCCCGTCAACGATCCGGTGGTCGTAGGACAGCGCCAGATACATCATAGGGCGAACAACGATCTCGCCATCGACAACGACTGGACGCTCCTGAATTTTGTGCATGCCGAGAATCCCGACCTGCGGCGGGTTCAGGATTGGTGTGGAAACGAGTGAGCCAAAGATTCCGCCGTTGGTGATCGTGAACGTTCCGCCGGCGAGTTCATCCAGCTTCAGTTTGTTCTCCTGAGCGCGGGTCGCCAGATCAACGATGTCCTGTTCGATCTGCGCAAACGATTTTCGATCCGCATCCCGGACAACCGGTACAACCAGACCTTCGTCCACACCCACGGCAACGCCGATGTCGTAGTAGTTCTTGTAGACGATCTCATCGCCCTGAATCTCGGCGTTCACTTCCGGGAAGGCCTTCAGAGCGCCGATGGATGCCTTCGTGAAGAACGACATGAACCCAAGTGAGACGCCGTGGCGCTCCTTGAACGCATCCCGGCGACGCTTGCGAAGCTCCATGATCGCGGTCATGTCCACCTCATTGAAGGTGGTCAGCATTGCCGCGTTCTGCTGGGCTTCGACCAGACGTTTTGCGATAGTCTGGCGCCGGCGGCTCATCCGGACACGTTCTTCACGTCGCTGGTCAGACAGCAACGAGAATGGAGCGGCTTCGCCTGATGGGGCCGGTGCGGCTGCCGGGGCTGGTTGTTGTGAAGCACCGTTGGTTGGCGCCGGGGCCGCGGCAGGCTGCTGAGACTGCTGTTGAACGTAATTGACGACATCTTCCTTCGTAACACGTCCACCGTCACCCTGAACCGGGATCCGGCTGAGGTCGATATCGTGCTCGGCAGCCAGTCGACGCACGGCCGGTGTCGCTCGTCGGCCGCCACCAACTGGCTCGGCGACCTCTTCTTCGGCTTGCGCCGGCGCCTGTTCAGCCGATGCAGTCTGGGCAACCGGCTCTTCCGACGGTGCGGTTGCCGCTGCTTGTGACTCGGAATCAGCCGCTGGAGCCGATGCTGTGGCACCGGCTTCGACATTGGCAATGACCTCACCGACTTCGACGGTATCGCCCTCGGCCTTGAGAATCTTCTGCAACACGCCGGATTCTTCAGCAGCGATCTCGACGTTTACCTTGTCCGTTTCCAGTTCGACAAGTGTCTCCCCGGCCGCGACGGCTTCGCCCTCTTTTTTCAGCCAGGTTCCGACCATCGCGTCGACAACGGACTCGCCAAGCTCAGGCACCTTGATTTCAGTCGGCATTCTTCACTCCGTAGGTCTCCTCCGGGACATTCGCGTCCTGGAATGCCTCGGTCACAATACGTTCCTGCTCTTTGTTATGGACGTCCGGATAGCCCTCGGCCGGGCTCGCGCGTTCCGGGCGGCCAATATATCGTACTTCCGATCCGGACGAAAGCAGCGCCCGCAGGCGAGGCTCGATGTAGAACCATGAGCCCATGTTCCGCGGCTCTTCCTGCAGCCAGGCAACTTCCTTCACGCTCGGATACTGCTCCAGAATCTTAGCGATCTCATCCTTCGGGAACGGATAGAGTTGCTCCACCCGGACGAGCGCCACATGATCGTTGTCTTCCCACTGATCACTGGTGATCAGGTCGACGTAGACCTTACCGGAGCAGAAAACAAGTTTGGTGATCTTTTTCGCGTTACCCGCTGCTCGAGAATCATTCAGCACCGGCTGGAACTGACCACTGGCCAGTTCGGAGAGCGGGGAACCCGCCCGCGGATGCCGCAG
Source organism: Thermomicrobiaceae bacterium (assembly GCA_007133615.1). GTDB lineage: Bacteria > Chloroflexota > Chloroflexia > Thermomicrobiales > Thermomicrobiaceae > SLMJ01. Next base: position 5,897 of record SLMJ01000284.1, read on the forward strand.
CAGGCTTTTCGGCGTCATGACAATCAAGGGTCTCGGCTCGGTCTTCAGCAGGGCGGCCTGTCGTCGCAACAGGTGGAAGTACTGTGCTGCGGTGGTGCAGTTGGCAACCCGGATGTTGTCCTCTGCCGCCAGTTGCAGGAAGCGCTCGAGCCGTCCGCTGGAGTGTTCCGGTCCCTGACCTTCATAGCCATGTGGCAACAGCAGAACCAGTGACGGATGTTCCTGCCACTTCGCCCGGGCTGCAACGATGAACTGATCGATAATCACCTGGCCAACATTGACGAAGTCGCCAAACTGGCCTTCCCAGAGCACCATCGTCTCTGGCGACTGGATGCTGTAGCCGTAGTCAAACCCAAGCGTGGCGGTCTCCGTCAATGGGCTGTTGTACACAGCAAACGAGGCGGTCGCATCCGGCAGGTTCTGCATAGGTGTGTAGCGGTTGCCGTTCTCGACATCGTGGAATACCAGATGCCGCTGGCTGAAGGTGCCGCGTTCGGTATCCTGACCTTCCAGCCGGATCGGGGTGCCGTCTTTGATGATCGAGGCATACGCCAGTGCCTCAGCATGTGCCCAGTCCAGCGGGTTGTCTTTCTCCGGCGCGTCAACCCGGCGCTGCATCTGACGTTTCAGTTTCGGATTCAGATTGAAATCGTCCGGGAAGGTGTGCAGGGCTGTGTTGAGCGCCCGCAGAACGTCCTCGGCAACGCCGGTTTCAACCGAAGGCACTCGCCCGTTACTGCTACCCTCGGCGAGTTTCGGAGGCGCGGGTGGCTCGTAATCTTCCTGATCGATGCGCTTTTTGATCTCGGTGAGCTCGGCAAGAGCTTCCTTGTCGATCTCGTCGGCATGACTCTTCGGGACCAGGCCCTCTTCGTCCATCTTTCGGGCCCAGATTTCCCGAACTGTCGGATGCTGGCTGATCTGAGCATAGAGCTGAGGCTGAGTAAACGCCGGTTCGTCACCCTCGTTATGTCCCCAGCGGCGGTAGCCAACCAGATCGATCAGGAAATCCTTCTGAAACTGCTGCCGGTAGGCGTAGGCGATCCGGATCGCGTTCATCGAGGCTTCCGGATCGTCCGCGTTGACGTGAATGATCGGAATCTCGAACCCGCGGGCGATATCGCTCGGATACATCGTCGAGCGCGATTGCCACGGTTCGGTGGTGTAGCCGAGCTGGTTGTTTGCGATAATGTGCAGCGTTCCGCCGACTGTGTAGCCGGGGATCAGCGACAGGTTCAATGATTCGGTGACCACGCCTTCACCCGGGAAGGCAGCGTCACCGTGAACCAGAATCGGAATGCCTCGACTGGTGTCGTGCCCTGGCTCGGACCCGGTATCCCGTCGGTCCTGTACGGCGCGGGTCATCCCGGCAACAACCGGATTCACGAACTCCAGGTGACTCGGGTTGGATGCCATCCGGACCCGAACGTCGAACTCGCCTGGCTCGCGATCCCATCCCAGGTGGTACTTCACGTCGCCGGTCCAGCCGGCCTCGGAATCGTGAAAGAGGCCCTTGCCAGCGAACTGGGCGATGCTCTGCTCGTAGCTCTTGCCCAGAATGTGAACGAGCGTGTTCAGCCGGCCGCGGTGTGCCATTCCGATCATCACGTTTTTGATCTGATCAGTGGCCGCGCGACGAACGACATCGTCGATCATCGCCACCAGCATGTCGTTGCCCTCAACGGAGAAGCGTTTCGCGCCGACGAACGCCCGGTGAATGAACTTCTCGTATGCCTCGACCTTCGTCAGTGTGTCCAGCAGGTCTCGTTTTTCTTCGACCTCGAGCCCGGGTGAAATCGAGCCAGTCTCGGCAGCCGTCTGCAGCCAGGCGCGCTCGTCCGGATCCTGAATGTGTTCGAAATCGAAGCCGATGGTGTCACAGTAGCGTTGTCGCAGCCGGTTGATTGCGTCCTGCGCGGAGCCACCCTGCTGAGCAGTCGGTCCTCCGACGACCTCAGCGGGAAGAGCCTGCAGGTCCGCGTCGGTCAGGCCGTGTGTGGCCGGATCCAGTTGAGGATCGCCCGGCGGTGTACTGCCGAGTGGGTCGAGATGCGCGGCGCGATGCCCGACCCGGCGAATGGCTCTGGCCAGATTACCGGCAGCCATCACCTTGGCGAGATCGACCCCTGACGCGGCAGCCGGAGCCACCGTCGCCGGCCCGGCACCATTGCCTTCCTTTGGAACCCAGCGATCGAACACGCTCCTGGTTACCGGATCGACAGATTCCGGATCCTGCGAATAGCGTTCGTAGAGTTCGAGGACGTAACCGGAGTTCGGGCCATGGAACAGGGCTTCAAAACTCATCAGAGGACACCAACCTATCTAGGCCGAGGCAGCGCATACAAAAACACGCGACCGTGCGAGGTCGCGCATCGTGCTGGCGCTCGTTCCTGTCAATTGTGCACAGGGATTGGGGGACGGCTGAAAAGCCGGCTCGCTCGGAGAAATGTTGACCTGGAACCGAACCTGCCTGCACGGTTCTCCCTACCAATCGCCGGGGATTTCCGGTGTGTGGAACAGTAACTCGCAACCTTTGCGGAGCGTAGGTCACCCACCGGCTCTGAACCGGCCTTAATCTTCGGCCATAATGGTACACCAAGTTGGTCAGATTCGGGATACATGTCACCTGTTCGTACTGATTCTGAGACCGCACGTCCCGTGCCAGTTGCACTTCGACCCTGGTGCAGTTTGACAGTCGTTTGAATCGCTTCGTAGTATCATTCCTGCCGAAAGACAACGGTGTTAGCGTCGTAATTGTTCAGATGCAGTCCGCGACCCTGAAACAGGCAGGAGTTGGTTCATCATGTCTACGTCCGGTCACAGCAACGGCCCCGGTGTCGAGCAGACCACATGGAAGCAGCCAGCCGGCAACGAGACGACCGATGCAACGAAAGCCACGATGGTCGAGGCCGAGCACGTTGAAGGCGAAACCGTGCTGATGGACCAGAGCAGCGCAGAGCACGTCAAGGCCGATCGTGTCACGCTCAACATGAGCAAGGCATC
>SLMJ01000388.1 GCA_007133615.1 Thermomicrobiaceae bacterium
AAAATCGTGCGCCCGCGGGTATTCGCCGATGGAGATTCCTATCCCATAGGGCCAGCCGCTAAGAATGACATCGACCCGGCTGAGCCTTCATCCCTAACCATCGACACAGAAGGGATGGGCCTTACCGGGAAACGCGCTGCGTCGACGGATGATCATGCCCGACCATACCTGAAAGAACCCGGCACACCGGGTGGTGACTCGACTGCGTCAAGGATTCATCCCGGCGATTCTCGAAAAGCACTCACCAGCGCTGTTGGGAGTGTGTTCCTGCTCGCTCCCGCGCTAGCGGAGACCCGATTGTGGGAATACTGGCTGGCAGAGCACGGTGAAGAAACGGCACGAGCATTCGTATTCACCATAGCGCTTAAAGCGCTAGGACGTTCCCGTGCCTCGTCATACGTGAACGACAGCATGCTCGCCGCTTTTGCTGGCCTGGAACAACCATTCCTGGAGGATGCCCGGTCTCGGGCGACAGCAGTGAAGCGTCCCGAAGCATGGCCGGCTGCAATTCCTGAGATCGCTGTCCGGTGGTATCCAGAGGTTGACCGCGAACTGACCGTGGGTAAGGCCGAGAGGTTGCGGGTAATTCGTGACAACTACGCCTCATTCTGGCTCGCAGCCTGGCCTACCAATACGTCTAGTGAGATCGAAACCCAGGCCATGTACCAGATGTTCGATTCCGGTCAGAGCGGTGACATCCGGGAGATGTCGGACGCTGAACGAGCCACGCTGGAGGCCGAAGCCGCGCATTTGCAACTCGATGATCGTGTTGGGTTCGCCTGGCTGACTCCATCGCTGGATGCAGCGCTGTCGACGGCCGCGTCACTCGTTCTGCGTCGAACAGCGGCGAGGCTTCCACGTATGGGCCAGTCGAGTCCGTCATATCTTGCAACGCAGTTTCTGGCTCAGCCGGCGACCGTCCATTACGACAACGTATCCGCCACAGTTGAGCTGAGTGGTGGTCCGCTCGGGATAGTCCTGCGCCTCGCCGCCCTGCCCGAGTGGATCCATGCACCCTGGCTCTCCCGGGCAGTCTCGCTAAGCGTGGCGAGCGGCTCCGCGCAAGGTTGAGGATACTGAGATGAGCGAGGTCGCACGTTATTCGGACAACCTCGAGCACATCAGGGGCGCCCTGCTCGGATTGAATCTTCGACTCCATCGGCAGGTGCTTCGCTGGCGCGCTACCCACCATAGTCAGGCGACGCCCGACGAACTGGCGGGGTTACACATGTCCGAAAGCGAGGCGGACGCAGTTCTCGATCAACTCTATCGCGACAATGCATCGGCGGAAGCCGATGCTATCGACCGCGCTCCGATCGCCACCATTACGGACCTGCTCGGCGAAATAGAGGAAGAGCATTCGCGCCAGGAAGCCGATGCCCTTGAGCGAGGTGTGTCGCTCCGGCTGCCAGAGTTGATCCGGAGATTCCAGCTCAATGACTTCGAGGCGCAGGTCATTCTGCTCACCCTTGCTCCGGAGCTCAACCGCGTCTATCAGCGGCTCTTCAAGTACCTTAATGACGACGTGACCCGGCCCTGGCCCTCCGTGGATCTTGCGCTCCAGCTTTTCGCTGACGACACACGGGAGCGAGCAAAGCTCCTGAACTACGTCACCCCCGAGGCAACTCTTCGAGCGCTTCGACTCGTCCGGCTTAGTGATGAGGCGACCCCACTGGACCAGCCGGTACTGACGCGCAGCTTGAAGCTGGACGATCGCATTGTCGCGTATCTTCTGGAGGCACATGTCCACCAGCCGATTCCCGGTGGAGTGGCCGAAATCCGCGACCCGGCGGACGCGTCGCCGATCCTGAACGCAGAAACGGAGCGACAGGCGCATCTCCTTCGTTGTCGGCTGTCACGGCCCACATCATCAATACCCGTCATCGCCCTGATCGGTAAAGATGTGGACACGAACACTGAACTCGCCGCCTGGCTGGTTGAGTCTGTCCGGCCTGAATCTCCGGTCCTCGTCGTCGATGGCAACGCATTGAACGGCCGAGATAATCCGGAGGAGATCAGCGATCAGATCCTTCGGGAGGCGATTCTTAAAGACGCGACGATCGTTGTGCGGGGCGCCGATGAGATTTCCCAAGCCTCTACCTACCAAAAGTCTCTGCAGCGCCTGCTTTCGGCCAGCCCCGAGATTCCTCGCTTTCTGGTCGTTGGCGACGAAACCGGGCAGATTCCGGATTTTGGTTCCTCGATGGTCACGCTGACGGTGGCGGCGCCAGACTTCTATACGCGACGACGACTATGGGAGTCTCACCTCGACGGCGTGTCGGATGATGCAGATCTCAACGAACTCGCCGGCCGTTTCCGTCTGACCGCAAGCGAGATCAAAGAGGCAGCCAACCACGCCGTTGCTAAGTCGGACGTCTACGGAGATGGCTCCGGACCTCAGCTTTCCGACTACTTTTCCGCGAGCCGCGCGCGGACGGCCGGGGCAATGACCGGGCTCGCGGAACGCATCGAGAGTATTTATTCCTGGGAAGATCTGGTGCTTACGGCGGCCGTCAAGTCACAGCTATTGAGTCTGGAGCACTGGGTTCGATATCGATACCTCGTCTACGACACCTGGGGCTTCTCAGACCGGGTGATGCTGGGGCGAGGGCTGGTGGTGCTGTTCAGCGGTGCATCAGGAACCGGTAAGACGATGGCCGCCGGGATACTCGCCCGCAATCTGGAACTCGATCTCTACCGGATTGACCTCTCACAAGTCGTCAGCAAGTACATCGGTGAGACGGAGAAGAACCTGGGACGTATCTTCGATGCCGCGCAATCAGCCAACGCCGTGCTGTTCTTCGATGAGGCCGACGCGCTGTTCGGAAAGCGTTCCGAGGTGAAAGACGCGCACGACCGGTACGCGAATATCGAAGTCAGTTATCTTCTGCAACGCATGGAGGCCTACGACGGTATTGCGATCCTCTGCACGAACTTCCGACAGAACCTCGATCAGGCGTTCGCGCGCAGGCTTCACATGATCGTTGAGTTTCCGCAGCCTGGTGTTACCGACCGTGAGAGAATCTGGCGGTTACTGCTACCCGAGTCAGTGCCACAGGACGATCTGGACTTCCGATTCCTGGCAAGGCAATTCTCACTTACGGGCGGGAACATCAAGAACTGCGTTCTGACCGCGGCATTCCAGGCCGCTGCGGAGGATAGTCCAATCTCGATGCGGCACGTCGTCTCCGCAATCGCTCGCGAGCTGCAGAAGATGGAGCACCCCCTTGTACGGTCCGACTTCGGAAAATACTACGACGTTGTCCGGGCCCTTGGAACGAGGTAGGCGGACGTTATGGGAGCTTCCACGAAGGTCGAAGCAGGCCCGGATCAGGAAACGGCACAGGAGCACTCTCAGGATCAGGCCGAGAGAGCTACTGTCACCCGGCATGCTCCTCCCACACACCCACTGCTCGACCTTCAACGGAGCGCCGGCAATCGCTTCGTCCACAACCGGCTGATGCGTCAAAGTGCAGACGCAATGGAACCCGAGCCCGGGCCGGCAACGGAAGCAGCGTTAGAACGAGCCGGACAAGGAAGCCCACTCCCGAACAAACTCAGAGCCAGGATGGAGGAGGCGCTCGGTACTGAACTCAGTTCGGTCCGCGTCCACACCGACGAGACGGCGTCGTCAGCCGCCATCGAACTTCACGCCAGAGCCTTCGCGCACCGGCGTGACATCTTCTTCGGTGAGAGCCAGTTCCAGCCGGGCACCTTAGAAGGGGACCGACTCCTGGCGCACGAGATTGTCCACACAGTGCAGCAATCGGACCCGGGAAACTCAGGAGCGATGGTGAGTCGCCACGCTGAAGTCGGGCCGACAGATGGTCTACTCGAGCAGGAAGCTGAGGCTGTCGCAAATTCGCTCAACAGGGGCAATCAAGGAATCTCGAACATGATCGAGTTGTCCGCGGCTCCAGCTCGGCCCGTACTACAGCGTGACTGGTTTGACCCGATTGCTTCCGGCTTCCAATGGGCGGGCGAGAAAGCCGCCTCAGGTGCGCAATGGGCCGGTGGAAAGATCGCTTCTGGTGCTGAGTCGACCTGGGAAGGGGCCAAGTGGCTTGCTGGGAAATCTGTCGCCGAGGCGAGACGTATTGTCGCCGCTGCCAGGGAGTGTGCAAAGGCTACCGGTCGATCTGTTTCGGACATTCTCTCGCTGAACTTCACTTCGATCACCGACATTCTAGATTTTCGGGTGACCGGAAGTGAAAACGCGCCAAGTTTGCTCGACAAGATGTTACAGCTTGTGCAGCATCCGTGCGTCCAGATGATTCCGGGCTACTCACTGCTTACCGATGCAGTTGAGAGATTAAGCAGTGTACGTGACTTCCTGAAGGGCGCATGGCGGGTAATGCAGAACCCGGGTGTCGTTCTTGACGCTATGTATGCCGCGCTCGACAACCTGATGGCGCAGATTCCGGGAAGAGCACGAGAGCAGACCCGAGCAGCTATCACGTTCAGCGAGCCACAAGAGGACCATCTAGCGGGTGTCTGGCGTCATCTATCGCCGAAGCTTGAATACCTCGCGGCGAACTGGTGGGACGTGATAAAGCAGACGGCCTGGGATCTTCTGTGGCCGTGGCCCGGTGTCTGGAGTGACCTCACAGAGATCTGGGCACATATTCGATCAGCCGCAAACAATGTGCGGGATCTGAATTTCAACGCCGCGGTCGATGACCTGCTCGCTGTTTGGAGAACCGCCAATAGTGCGATTGCACATCTCTACGGCTGGTTTTTCATTGGTTCCGTGCTTGTGGGCGCGATAATCGGAGCGTTTTTTGGTGGAGCTGGCGCGATCCCTGGCGCCGGATTGGGAGCGACATTCGCGCTGAAGGTCGGTCAGGGGATGCTGATCTCGATGATTGCCGCTGAGACAGCCAGCTTGTTGAAAGCGGGTTTCAACCTGACGCAAACCTCGCAGACACCCGAGGAGCAAGAGGAAAGCTATGAACAAATTGCAAGTAGCGGATTAGCGCTGGCAATTGTCGGTTCGATGTTCGCACTGGGAGCGATTGCAGTTCGATTCGCAAGGGGAATTCTGGCCCGCGTCCGCGGCTTGTTCCGAAGAAGAGCCACCGGCACAGTTTGGGACTCAATAGTGCCAACCCAGCCACCATATCCCGGGACTGCGATTCCAAGGTCATTCACCATGACAACGCAAAATGGACGCTTTTGGGTCCACGGGAACGTCACAGAGCATCTAGCTGAACGTGCTTTGGCGAATTTGGCCCGAGGCGTACCGTCGAGGGCGGTAAATGTGTCAACGCAGGCACAATTAACAAGTCTACAAGCTGCAATCGGAACAGCTGCTCGACAGGGCATTCAGTATGGTCAGATGATTAGAGTCGGTAATTGGGAATTGATCTTCGCGGCACCTCGGCAGTCTGGTCAGTTCCCTGCACTGATTCATGGACTATATAGATAGAAGTGCAAGAGGGCAATATGTTGGAGATGGTTAGCTTCAATCCCAAGTGCTCTGGACGCCTGTCATTCGATCAGTTTGTCCCGATTTCATTTCGCGTCCCCCCGTATCCCAGACCCGACCCAATCATCTGGAGAACTGGAGATCTTCAGCGGAACCTTTTTGAGATTCAGATCGACTCGTCTACTGGAGAAGTCTGTTCAGCAACGCTGATCATTTTTGCAGGCAAATTCGAACCATATGACTCTGCCAGTCATTCGAATGTAGAGTCCACGTGCGGACTTCCGATAATTGAGTTGAGCAAATTATCGGGCGGACTAGTCGATGAGGTTCATGAGTTAGTTCTAAATAAGCAGGCAAGCGAATTGTGGCTGTTTTTCGGTAGCGTTCAGTCGCCAACGAGATTACTGAAATGTGGCAGAACGCATTTTCTTTTTTGCAAGAAGAAACTAATTGGCATGGGCTTCACAGAACTAAACGCTCAAGAGACTGCGCTCCTGGGCGAAAGCATCGGTGGAAGCACAGAATAAGTGAAGTTCATCATAGCCGCAGTCAACGAATCCTGTGACTGCGGCAGTAGTTCAGAACCGCATTGAGACAGGCCAATTTCCAACTGGCTCGCGAGGGAAGCCTGGCGGAACCCGGGACCGCAATCAATGCAAATTGGCAAGCGCAAAGCACGCAGCAACAAAGATCGGAATTGTCTCAACAACTCAGCGGCGCCGTTCCATTGTTTGTATCTAATCCGTGTAAACTGAAGTTCATGTTATCTCACAAGGTGAATGCAGCACTTGTCGGCGAGGCAACCCGAGCGGCCTTATTCGCCACTGTGCGGTCCAAGATTGACCTTCGATTCAACTTCACGAGCGAAGAGCGGACGAGGTAGGCAGCTATCATGGGAGTGCTCTCAAAAGTCACGACCACTCGAGACCAGGTTTCGGCTCGGCCTCTCCCTGATTCGGGATCCGAGCGTCAAGATCCTGTTCAGCGTGCTGCTACTGCGCACCCGACGCTCGGCCTCCAGCAGAGCGCGGGCAATCGCTTCGTCCACAACCGACTGATGCGGCAAAGCGCGGACAAAGCAGAACCCGAACCCGGGCCAGCTACCAGGGCCGTTTTGGGAAGTTCCGTAGCGGGGAGTCCCCTGCCGGCTACCCTGAGAGCCAGAATGGAGCACGCCTTAGGCGCTGACCTCGGCGACGTTCGTGTCCATACCGGCCAAACCGCATCGCTAGCCGCCACTGAACTTCACGCCGATGCGTTCACACACGGCCGCAATATCTTCTTCGCAGAGAACCAGTTTCAGCCAGGCACGAGTGAAGGCGACCGCCTTGTGGGGCACGAAGTGGCCCATACTGTTCAGCAGGAGTCAACACTGGCAACGCCTGCCGTGCAGTCGAGCCCTGAAGTCAGCCAGCCCGGAGATCCGCTGGAAGTTCAGGCCGAAACCGTCGGGAACAACCTCGCACGTGGAGAACCTGTACATCCAGGCTTGCTTCAAGGCGGAGCTCCGACGGTGATCTGGAGGTCGGTCACGGACGATGTTTCGATAATGACCGTCACGGAAGAGTGGGCGCGAAGCCGTTCCGTAGAAGAACTGGAACGTGATCTGGAGCGTCTGAGGAGCCACCTCGCAGACCTGTCCCCGGAGTCTCCTGAGTACGTCAGCGCGGCCCAGAACCTGGAAATCATTCAAACTGAACTGGCACAGAAGACTCAGTCCCGGAGCACAGATGAGTCCCCCCAGGGCGGATCTGAAACTGGGCCCCAGTCCTCGGTGGGCAAACCCGGAAGGGTTGCACGACCCGAGTGGAATATTAGAGCGGTTCCAGACCCCAGCGCGACTCCGTTCAAGCGTTTGACCATCAATACTGCGGTGTTCGTTGATGTCATGACCCAGGCTCCTGGTGAGGACCTGGCATGGTATCACGTGGTTACAGGACGCGGAGAAAATGGTTGGATGAGGAGCGACGGCATCGCCCTGGATCCACCCGAACCGAGTGCGGCCATCCATTATGTGGAAAGCGGTGAGAAGCTCATCAACATCGCCGCACGGTACTACGGATCTCAATTCCGCCGCGGAGAAGACGCACGGTTCTACGTTGCTGCGCTTGCCCATGCAAACCAAAACCGACCCGGAATCATGTTTCCGCCCGGCTTCACTGAAACGGACTGGGAGGAACGAACCACCTGGCGGGACATCGGAGTTCGTAGTAATCATGCAATCTGGATCCCGGACGTTAGCTTCCTCCGCTCCCTCAGGAGCATGGTCAGTTCCGGTTCCATCACGGGAGGAATGTGGGCAGCCGCAAAAGAAGCCGCACAGTGGGTGTGGGATTGGGCCAAATACGGAGCAGGGGTGGTTGCCGGGATTCTCCGCGGAGCATACGAGTCGGTTCGGGATCTGTTTGTCGGCGCGGTACATCTGGTAAAGGCTGTCTGGTCAGTCCTGGAAAGCCTCGTAAGGGGAAACATCGTCAGCGATGCACGTGCCCTCTGGGACGCGATTATGGACATGGATTTGTCGGGGCTCTGGGAAAGCTTCGTGGAAAACTGGAACCATGATGACCCGTGGGAACGAGGCATGTTCCGCGGCCGCGTCCTGGGGTACATCGCCGTCGAGATAGCCCTGGCAGTTTTCTCCGTCGGAGCACTCACCGCCGTCAAGTGGGCCGGACGTTTTGCAAGAGTTACCAGCCGATTGTCCAGGGTAAGTCGCGTAGAAAGCGTTGCATCGAACGTCGGACGATCACGTCGGTTGTCTGAGGTGCCCGATGCCGCTCGCCGCGAATTGCGCAGGCGATTTGATGCGGATACCTCTCGAACCCGTGCTGAGCCCTCTTCAACTCGAAGTCGAGTGGACCCCGAAATTGATGCCATGGTCGAACGAGGTATTGTTGAATCGCCTGCAGCGACGGGAGCTGGCCGGGGTTCGCGGTCTCACGCAACTGAAGGGGCACGCTCTACAGCTCGCTCTCCTGAACTGGCAGCCGGATTCAGACTGCATCACACTCAAGCGTTTAGCCGCTTGCTTGGCAAGCCACTCACCAACACCGACGTCAGTGCGCTTGGCAGGGTATGGTCACAAGTCGCCAACCCGGGTGAAGCTGCTCGATTGACTGAGAGGAACAGTCGGAGGTTGTTCAACAATCATCGCAGGCGCTTCTGGAGAGCGGTGCGGAACGACTCACAGGCTCGGCAGCTCTTTGAGGACGCCGGATGCGTGTTTCCGCGTTCGAGAGGGTCGGCCCCGTACTATGAATTACCGTCAGGTCAGCGAATCAGGATGACAGTCGACCATATCGCTGAGCGTCAGTCCGCGTTTTCTCGCGCACTCGATCCAAGCAATCTCCGGATAGT